>CAZEOY010000269.1:0-5589 GCA_964513835.1 uncultured Syntrophobacteraceae bacterium | reverse complement strand
GCGTTCGGCTGTTGCCAGTTTGAGGGCCAGAGCGCAAAAATCGATCCCGCAATCCAGTTCATGACCCGCTGAGCCTTCCGTGACCTGCCAAGCCGCTGTCCGAGCATGCCCGCCAGGAGAGCGACGGATCCGAAGACCAGTCAGTGAGACTGTTGAGACAACTTTATACGATTTATCGTAGACTTGGCGAAAAAATGTTCGCCTTCAGCGGATATCGAACCCAAATGGCCTTGAATCAAGCGAGCCACTGTTACTTTTTGAATCCATTCGCTATGAGGGTTATAAGTTGAATTTCTGTTTCCGGATCGAAGATCACCGTATCCTGAGCCCTTGAGAATGTGCCAACCCCATGAACACGACCGCCACCACTCGCGCCATCCAGAAACAACTCCTGCGCTGGTTTCAGAGAAATCAACGGGACCTCCCCTGGAGACGAGAATACCACCCCTATGGTGTGTGGATCTCGGAAGTCATGCTACAGCAGACCCAGGTCAAAACGGTTCTCCCTTTCTACGAGCGATGGATGTCACGGTTTCCCGACATCCGGTCCGTCGCCGAAGCTTCGGAAGATACCGTTCTGAAACACTGGGAGGGACTCGGTTACTACAGCAGAGCCCGCAATGTTCAGCGGACGGCCCGGATCCTCATCAGCGAATATCATGGAGAGATTCCGACACGCTACAGGGCATTGCGCGACCTCCCCGGCATCGGCCCCTACACGGCGGCGGCGATCCTCAGCCTCGCCTTCAATCAGGACTACCCGGTGGTAGACGGCAATGTGAAGCGGGTCTTCGCGAGGCTCTTCGACATCCGATCTGCCTTGCGCGAACGCCGGAGCCTACGATTCATCGAGGATACAGCCCACGCTATTCTGCCCAAGGGAAGCGCCAGAAATTTCAACCAGGCCCTTATGGAGCTCGGAGCTGTGGTCTGCACCCCCCGCAACCCGCTTTGTCCCGCATGCCCCATCGGCAAAGAGTGTCGGAGCCGGACTCTGGGAGTCGTGGCCCAAAGGCCCGTTCCATCGCCCCCCAAGCCTTCAAGCTCCCTTCAGGTCGCCGTCGGGCTCCTGATATCCAATGGAAGAATCTTCATCCAGAAACGGCCGCCCGGCGGTCTCATGCCGGGGCTTTGGGAATTTCCGGGAGGCAAGGTGAGAGCGGGCGAAACGCCGGAAGATGCGCTCGTGCGGGAGATCCTCGAAGAACTGCAGGTTCGGGTCGGATACTTGGAGAAGATCAGCGTGATCCATCACAACTATACATCTTTTCGCGTAACCCTGCATGCCTACACCTGTCGGCTGTTGGGCCGCGGACAGCGGCCGGTCCTTGGCTCCGCCACAGAGGGAAGGTGGGTCACGCGGGACGAGATCAACCATTTTCCATTCCCCGCAGCCAATCAGAAGCTGATCCGGATGCTCCAGGAACATGGGCATGCACTTGGAATGGGTGCGAAAGATCCCTCCTTGTCCGTTTGACTCGGTCGCTCAATCGTTGGATCCTCACCGGGCGGCGTTGGGACGCTCTCCAATGTGAAGCCGCCGAGACTTCATTCGGTGGAACCGCTTGTATCCAAAGCTCCGGCATATTAGACTGCAGGTCAACATTCCGCGCCTGTCCGGCTGCCGTCTTCGGCGGATCGATGAGGGTTGTGATGACTCATGGCTTGTCGCCTGCGAAGTGAAGGCGCCCATGAAACCCGTGGTCGGTTCCGCTGACGGCATGAAATCCCGCCAACCTTGAGGAGATGTGTTGATGATTCAGTCAAGAGAGGTTCTCTTCTTTCTGTGTGCGCTGACCCTGGCCTTGTCAGGATGCGCCGCATCGCCCCCGACGCACACCATACCTCCCGACTGGGCCGTTCGGAGCTATCTCATGGACCAGATCATCGATACCAGGACCGGCGCAGTGATTCCTTTTGAGACACTTGTGAATGAGCTTGCTCGATCACAGGTGGTTTACGTCGGGGAAACCCATACAAGTATCGAAGACCACCGCATCCAGGTGAAGATCGCTGAGGCGCTCCATCTCATTCATCCCCACTTGATGCTGGCCATGGAAATGTTCCCCAGAGAATCCCAGTCGGTTCTCGATCAGTACAGCAAGGGGCTGCTGACCGAAGAGGAATTCATCAAGGAGGTGAAATGGCAGAAGGTCTGGGGATTTCCTTTTCCGCTTTACAAACCCATCCTCAACTGGGCAGCCGAGAAAAGAATACCCATCATGGGTCTCAACGCATCCCAGGATGTGGTGAAAGTCATTTCGCGGGGTGGCCTTGGTGGGCTGTCAGCGGAAGATCGAGCGCGAGTGGCGCAGGACTTCAATCTGGACGATATGGATCACCGTCGATACGTTGAACGGCAGTACGAACATCATGTGAAGGGCGGGATTCAGGATGTGGGAACTTTCTACGAAGCTCAACTGGCCTGGGAAGAGACGATGGCCGAGACGATGGCTCGGGTCCTGGCTCAGTCGGGCAAAGATGCTCGAATCATGGTCCTCGCGGGACGGGGCCACGTCAACTATCGTTTCGGGATCCCTCAGCGAGCGGCCCGCCGTGTTCCCCACTCCTATAGAATTGTCCTCCCCATGCCCATCGACTCTCCCGAATCGCTCGCCAATCCGAGAATCGCCGACTATGTCTGGGTCACCCGAGCACCCGAGCCGCCCAGGCGGGGACGTCTCGGCGTCATGGTGCGCGCCGTGGGAAATGGTAAAGGGCTGGAGGTCCTGGCTGTAGCACCCGAGAGTCCTGCAGAGCAGGGAGGCATTCAGGTGGGTGATGCGATCCTGATCGTTAACGGCGTGGAAGTCATGAGCATTGAAGACCTGCATGAGATCATAGCAGAAAAGAGAAGGCTTCACGAAATCGTGGTGCGCCGGGGCCGGCAGCACATCAAAATCCAGGTCACCATTCCCCCGCATCGGAATTGAACGCTTCCGTTGCTCTCAAATGTCAAGGATGACCATCGCTTCCCAACCGTGAAGGGTCTGCTCGACGCGAAAGTGGTGAAAAGTGACGGCTTTGACGTCCACGATGAGGTCATGTCTCGCGGGATCGATCTTCTCGCCGGAAGCCTTGACGCTGAGGCTGAGGCAATCGTCCCGGACTCCGATTTCCACACGTTGCACTCGCAGCAGCAGCTGGTCGGCATCCTTGAAGAAGATGATCTCCTGGAGCAGCTCAAATAGCAGCATGTCCATCGCTTCGGCCTCGATATCCATATGACGCTGCTCGCGATTTTCGATGCTCTCGAGCCTCTCCACCATCACATTGAGCACAGCATCCGAAGCGGCGATGAAGAGCTCCTCGGCCGTCGCCCCCCATGCTCTGAATGCAACATCGGCCGTGGCGATGTCATCCAGGTATTCAAAGGGCATGGGACACCTCGCAGCTTTGCAGCTGCCTCAGTATGGGATCCCGGTCCCGCTCCAGTTCCCGACCGATGAAGACCAGCTGAGTCTTGTCGGCCGGATATGACTCGAAGTCTGCACGGCCCACGACATAGTTGAAAAGGCAACTGCCCGTTTCAAAACGGATGAAACCCTTGGCTCGGAAAACCGATGCCGGCAGAGAAGGGAGCATCTGGCGAAACATCCATTCGTTCAGGGGCGCTTCAGTGGAATAGCCGAACGACTGAAAGGACGGCTCCCCCCTGCAGCTTGGAACCGCAATAGGTCTCTCCGTGTCCAGGCCGAAGAGGAGATCCAGATTGATGTCACACCCCACGGTCTTGAAGAAGACGGCAGTATTGTTCCAACGGCGGACTTGTTTCTCGACCTCACGCACCTCCTGAGTGGTAACCAGGTCGATCTTGTTGACGAGAACAATGTCCGCTGACTGGAGCTGAGTGCGCGCCGCATACCCCACATAAGGATGCCTCGAGCTCAAGTACGCGTCCACGACGCATATGACGCTGTCCAGCCGTACCTCCGGGAGTGCAGCCTCCACCTGGAAAACCAGGGCATCCGTTTCTGCAACGCCTGTTGCCTCCACAAGGATGAGCTCGGGTTGAATCCGTTCGACGACCTCACGCACCGCCGCTCCAAATTCGTCCGTGAGTGAGCAGCAGACGCATCCACCGGAGATTTCGACGATTCGGACGTTGCGACCCTCAATGACCCGACTGTCGATCGTCATCTCGCCGAACTCATTCATGAGCACGGCCAAACGCCTTCGCGCCTCGCCGAGAATCCTCCTCAGCAGGGTGGTCTTTCCACTGCCCAGTCCTCCAGTGATCAGCATGATGGGCGTTCTCAATTCCATGCCCCCTCCCGAACCTCACCGCGATCTCTGCATAATGAATCAATAATACAGAATGTTGACGATCCATGCCCTTGGAGGACTCGGCTCAGCCCTTGACATTGCCAATGGGGACAAACCGAGCCACACGCCTGCTGATCCCCGCCTGCTCCGTCGCCGACACGACGTCATCGATCTCCTTGTAGGCAGGACCGGCTTCCTCGGCCAAGCCCGCATAAGATGCGGTGCGCACGTAGATTCCCCTGGCCTCCATGTCCTGCTGAAGCTTCTTGCCCTGGAACTGCTTCTTGGCCTGACGACGGCTCATCGTCCTTCCACTTCCGTGGGCCGTGCTGCAAAAGGTCTGGGAGCCGCTCTCGACACCCGCCAGAAGATAGGAGCCCGTCTCCATGCTGCCTCCGACGATGACCGGCTGGCCTGTATGGCGGTAGATCGCCGGGAGACCCTCTCTTCCGGGCCCAAAGGCCCGCGTGGCCCCCTTCCGATGCACGAGCAGTTCTCGCCAGGCACCGTCCATGAAATGTTTTTCGATTTTGGCAGTATTGTGAGCCACGTCGTAAACCTGATGCAGACCCAGGTCGAGAGGGTCGCGGTGAAAAATTTCGGAGAAGACCTCGCGCACCCGGTGCAGGATGACCTGGCGATTGGCAAAGGACATGTTGATGGCACACTTCATTGCCGCGAAATAATCCTGACCTTCCGGAGAATGAAAGGGTGCACTGGCGAGCTCACGGTCGAGAATCTTGATGCCGTATTTCCTCTCCATGACCTTGAGGAAGAGCTTCAGGTAGTCCGTCGCCACCTGGTGGCCAAATCCGCGGCTTCCACAATGGAACATCACGACCACCTGGTTGGGAATCGTGATGCCATAGGCTCGGGCAAGTTCGGGATCGAAGATGTTTTCGGGCCTCGCCACCTGGATCTCCAGATAATGGTTTCCCGAACCCAGGGTTCCAATCTGTTTGAAGCCTCGATCAACGGCCTTGTCACTGATCTTGTCGGCGTTCGCACCTTCGATGCAGCCGAGCTCCTCCGTCCTCTCCAGGTCCTCTTTCCATCCATAGCCGTTATCGACGCACCAGCGAGCCCCCAGTTCGACAGCCCGGCGGAACTCGTCTCGGGACATCCTGATGAAACCGCTGCTTCCCACCCCGGCAGGGACCATCTGAAAAAGTCTGTCTACCAGTTCTCGAAGGTGCGGTTTTACTTCTTCCTCAGTGAGGTTTGTCAGCACCAGCCGCATGCCGCAGTTGACGTCGAAACCGATGCCGCCCGGTGAGATCACCCCGGTCCGGGTGTCCATGGCCGCCACCCCGCCGATGGGGA
>CAZEOY010000268.1:0-5599 GCA_964513835.1 uncultured Syntrophobacteraceae bacterium | reverse complement strand
ATCGCGATCGATTGAAATTTTCCCTGCATCAGAATCACCTCCCCTTCGGCGGACTGCCTTTGCCCTGGATGAGGGCTTCAGGATGTCTTTCCAGATATTCAGCAAAAACGCGAATGGATCGTGCGGCCCGGTTGAGTTCCTCGATGGCGCTCACCATCTCCCGAATGAGAGGCGAGTCCTTGGCCGTGAGTCTCTGGGCGTTATCCATCGTCTTGTCCGCGCTTCTCAAGGCAAGCCGAGCCCCTTCCAACGTGTCTTCAACACTCCTGACGAGCGGATTCAGCCGTCCGTTGAGATCTCGGGCCAACTTCGCATAATCGTCCACCGCCGCTTCGCCTTTCAAGGCGAGTGCGCTCAACCGCATATCCAGATCTTTGGCCAGTTTCCCAAATTCACTGACGGCCTGTTCGGCATTGGTGAGCACCGGGCCCAGACGATCGTCCACATGCTTGACAGTCACTTCCAGATTTTGGGATGTATTTTTCAGGGCAGTGATCATTTCCTTGATTTCAGGGTCCCTCACCACAGTGGAGATTCCCTCCACAGCCCGGAGGACCTCTCGGACCAACTGCTCCAGAGGGAGCTTCTCGATCGTTTTAGTCAATTCCTCCAGCCTGGTGGGGACAGTCGGGATCTCCGGAGCATGCCCTTTGCCCACGTATTTCGCTTCTTTGTCGGGAAAGAAATCGAGTGCGATCTGAAGTTGCCCGGTCACAAAGCTCTGCATTTGCAGCTGCGCCTTCAAGCCGCGTTCGATGAGCTCTTTCATCTTGGCATAAGGGTCTCTCTTCTTGTGGGCCTGAGTGAAATTGATCTCGATGCGCTCCGGCTCAAGCTCCATGTAAACCGGAATGTGCATGGTCAATGTCTCCGGGTTCGCGACCAGTGCGATCTGGGTGACGGATCCCACCCTGACGCCCCGGAAAACAACCGGGGATCCCACCGAAAGACCGGTCACCGAGCTCTCAAAATACATTACGAAAGGGTAGGTCTTTTGAAGAAATTTGCCGGAGCCGAACACCATCACTCCCACAACCAGGAGTGCCAGAGCCCCCACCACAAACCCTCCGATCAGCGTTTTACTGGCTGGATTGGCCATGTGCCATGCTCTCCCTCTATACCGGCCTTCAGTCTTTGCTCTCCCCGCGCGTCAGAAACCTGTAAACCGTAGGGTTCCCGGATTCGGCCAGCAGCACCTTGGGATCCCCCTGGGCGATCATCGTTTTGGCATCTGCGTCGATGAAGACCGAATTGTTCCCAATGGTGAAGATGCTGGCCAATTCGTGGGTCACCACCACAACTGTGGCTCCCAGGCTGGATCGAAGCTCAAGGATCAGCTCGTCGAGGAGCCTGGCGCTGATGGGATCCAGCCCTGCTGAAGGTTCATCGAGAAAGAGAATGTCCGGGTCCAGTGCCATGGCTCGCGCGAGCCCCGCCCGTTTCCTCATTCCGCCGCTGATCTCGGAAGGGTAATAATCCTCGAATCCGGAAAGACCCACCAGCGCCAGCTTCAGCGAACAGTTTTCCCGAATCTCCCTTTCGCCGAGCTCCGTGTATTCGCGCAGGGGCAGGGCAACGTTTTCGGCCAGTGTCATGGAGCTCCACAACGCTCCGCTCTGGTACAAGATCCCGATGCGTCTCATGATTCGGTCTCGCTCTTCGGATGGCGCATCCCAGAAGCTCTCCGTTCCATCATAGAGAATCCTGCCGGCGGCCGGTTTCTGCAGGCCCACCATGTGGCGGAGGAGCGTGGATTTACCGCATCCGCTGCCCCCCATGATGATAAACACATCGCCCCGGTTGACCGTAAAATTCAGGTCTCTTTGGAGCACGAAGCTTCCGAAGGCCATGGTGAGGTTCTGGACCACGATATGAGGTTGGGCTTCCGGGCCCCGCTGTTGCTCCAAGCTGTTCAATACTCCCTCAAATTTGCAGGATGTCGCAGACCACTGTGATGATGGCTGTGGCCACGATGATGCTCACGATGGAGGTTACCACCGCCGACGTGGTAGCCTGGCCCACAGCCGAAGCGCTTCTGCCGCACTGGATGCCGCGCAGGCAGCCTGAAAGAGCGATCAACACCCCAAACACGGTACCGTGAAACAAGCCGATCCAGAGAAAGACCATGGTCACCGATTCCTTGGTCTTTTCAAAATACTCCATGACATTCAGGTCCAGCATGAGAACGCCCACGATGAGGCCTCCCAGAATACCCATGAGGTCGGCGTACAGACAGAGAAGCGGCATCATGAGCGTGAGAGCCAACATTCGCGGGAGCACCAGAAACTCCATGGGGGGGATGCCGAGCGTCTTAAGGGCGTCGATCTCCTCATTCACCTGCATGGTTCCGAGCTCGGCAGCGAAAGATGCACCGGTGCGGCCGGCCACGATGACGCCCGTCATGATGGCTCCCATAACCCGCACCATGGCGATTCCCACCAAGCTGGCCACATAGATCTGGGCGCCGAACATGCGGAGCTGGACCGCGCCCACGAAGGCCAGGATCAGCCCCACCAGGAGGCTGATGAGGGACACGATGGGCAGAGCCTGCGCCCCGCATTGCAGCAAAAGCTTCAGAAAATCCAAACGCTGGAACCGGGCCCGCCCCGCCAGCAAACGGCCCACAGCGACGGTGGCTTCGCCGATGAAGGCCAGGACCTCCTGGAGAGAGCTCCAGAAGACCATAGCATCGCCGCCCACTCGGGCGAGAAAGCCCTCCCGCGTTTCTTCCTTTCGAGCTCCCTTGCGCTCCGGCACCGCAGTGGCCAGAGCCATGAGGCGTCGTACTCCCGGTGGAAGGCCCTGATCCTCCAGGGTGATCTGCTCTCGGAGACAGAGCTCCCGCACCTGGAGAAGAAACGTCAAAAGACAGCTCTCCCAGCTGGAAAGCTCTTCAGAATTGAAGGATAATCTCTGAGGCCGTCCAGATGCTCGGACATCCTCCTCGACCTCCTGTGCCGAAGGGGTTTTGCGGGCTAGTTTCCAGTCCCCTGCCAGGCTCACGAGCAGACGATCGCCCGAGGGCCGGCTCAAAGTGGCTCGTGGCGTTTCGTTTCCGGCATGCTGCACTGTCTTCTTCTGCACCGAATGCATAACTCCTCGTTTTATCCGCACTGGTTGGGGCAGGGTCTATGGGCCAGGCGCAGCCAGGGCTCGCTACGACAGCGCCGGCGACGCCCCCGCTCCTGGATGCAGTAGCTGCCCGCAATGACCGTTCCGGGTGCCACGTATAATACGACTGGAATGCTGTTGAATTCAACTGCCGGGATTTGGCGTGACTATCAAGGGGGTGATGGAAAGAGGTGGAGCCAGTTCATATCAGGAGATCGGGGATTACCCTTTGAGCACTGAGAGGTGCTCGACCCAGATGATCTCACAGGCCCCGTCTCCCGTATCCGTGCGTGAGGTGGAGCTCACCCACACCCACTGGCCCTTTTCCTGAACGCCCACAAGAAATCCCTTCAACTCGATGATCTGTCCACGTCGGAGGGATTTCAGCAGTTTTTCGATGTCCGGATCGGCGGGGATCATGTGCATGTTGGAGCTGTTGATCGTCAGAGCCGGCCAGGGCAGCGGTGGACGATCGCCGGCGGGTGTGAGCAGATAGCGGCGGTTCCCCTGTACGATATCCAGTGCATCCACTATGCGCTGATCCGACATGGGGCCCCATCCCAGGGCCAGGTCAATGGGGGAGAGATCCGCGGTCGCATCCCAGCTGTAGCGCTCGGTGCTGAGCACTCTTCCCCGCAAATGGAACTTCGCGAGGGCGACGATGACCCGATCTCCCTTTCGCCACGCGTAAGGCCGCTGCAGGTTGACCTGCTCCGGGGGCTCGGGCACCAGGATGCCCGGTGGATGTGTGATGGGACCTCCTGCCCATGCTTCGTAGAGCGTGAAGGCCAGCACACATAAAAGCCCTGCCAACAGAAGCATCTGTCTTCGCTCGCGTGAGCGGTCGTAGGTGGTGATGCGCGGCGAGCGGATCAGCCTCAGAGGAGAATGGTCGCTGTCAGGCAAAATCCTGCTGAAAATGACACCGCAGCGTATGCACTCCACCTCGCTTTCCTGCTGGTGACCACACTTGAGACACTGCAACGCCTGGGCTCCTTTCCTCATTCTCGGGATGCACGTTCTTCTGCCAAGTTCCGAAACAGTCCCATGTTCAGCCAGCACCGTGCTCGGGCACTGCGCGCCAGTTCAATGAGACTGTCATCGGATCAAAGGGGCGCGCCCCATGAGGAGTTTCTTCAGGAAAGAGGGAGACGAACGGGTATCCTGAAAAGCATGGAAGGATTCACATATTGATCTTCTGAGGGTTCAACATGTGGCATCCGACAGGCCGGCGCCATACCAGAGTGCAGAAACGGCTCCTAAACCGGGCAAAACGGTTCGCCGCTTCGGAAAACCGTTTTGTGGATAAGCCCCTCGCCCGGCATCCGCTCCCGATCCACCAGGGATACTCTCACGCCGAGACCCAGCGCACGCCTCAAGTGACTCCTGAGCATCTCAAGGTAGTGTGACCGACTTCCTGCCTGAAAATCCCGGCTTGAATCCCGCAGAAGCAAGAGCTCAAGCTGATCGCCGATGCCGTGGCATGTGGTGATGACAAGCCGGAAGTCATCGAGTGCGGGGTCGAGCTCCCGGAGCAGCTTCTCGATTTCCTCCGGATAGAACGGGATCCCTCGAATGGACAATCGGTTGTCGGTTCGCCGATGGATGGGGCTGATGCGCGCCAGTGTCCGGCCGCACCCGCATCGGGTTTCATGGAGGACCGTTACGTCTCCTGTGCGATATCGAAGGAGCGGATATCCTTCGGCAGTGAGGGTCGTCAGTACCAGCTCGCCTTCCTGGCCCGGAGGCACCGGCTGTCCGGTCACGGGGTGGACGAGCTCGGCCAGGAACTGGTCTTCGGCCAGGTGCATGCCCGCCTTTTCGGGGCACTCGCCGCCCAATCCCGGTTCCACCATTTCATTCACGCCGTACAATCCGTAGACCGGCACTCCCAGACCCTCCTCCAGGCGGCTCCGTGTCGTTTCCGGCAATGGGTCGGGCCCCAGCAGCACGAGACGCAAATGAAGACTGTGGGGATCGATGGACTGTGCTTTCATGGTTTCCACAATGTGCAGGGCAAAGGCCCCGGTAGTGGCCAGAACCGTCGATCGGAAATCCTGCATGATCTGGAGCTGCAGCCTGGCGGAGATGGTTGCCGAGGGCGCCAGCGTGGCGCCGATGGCCTCGGCCGCATGGTTGAAGGTGAAGGCCCCCGGAAACAGGCTGAAGTTGAAGGCTACCTGAACGATGTCGCGGTCGGTGACTTCCAATTGCTGATACAGGCGCTTCATGAGCGACTGCCACATGCCGACATCATGGCGCGTGAAGCCGACCACGATGGGCTGGCCACGGTCGCGGAGCACCGGATTGGTGACTTTGAGCCGGACAATGCTCCGCAAAGGTACCGCAAACAGTCCGTACGGGTAATGCTCGGCCAGATCCTGCCGCGTCGTGAATGGCACCCGCCTCAGGTCCTCAAGACTGCGAACGTCTTCCGGCAGCAGGTCGAGCTCGTCCAGGCGTCTGCGGTAAAAGTCCACACTGAGGA
>CAZEOY010000267.1:0-5606 GCA_964513835.1 uncultured Syntrophobacteraceae bacterium | reverse complement strand
GCCAGCCAGCTTCTCTCGGAGATGGTCTGATAGAGGTCGAAACCGAGGGCATCGGCCACCCTCAGGTAGAGGTGATGGGACTCGACGCGAAGGCCGGGATACCTTGATTTGAGAAATGCCTTCAGCGTTCCCAGCTGAATGGACGGGCGATTGAACAGGGGCCATGGAGCGGAAACCAACGCCAGGCTATCGAACGGCTTCCATGTGTCTTCCACTCGTGCTTCTTCCACCAATCTTTCCTTGGGGTCTAGTCCCGCCCTCGTTCAGGTCCGGGCTTTGTCGTGACCCTGCTCCAATGTCTCTCAGCGCACGGGGCTTGCAGGTCCGAGGACCAATTCTTAATTGTTAAGCATGCTGCGCGACAGCTGAGTGCATCCCATCCCGCCCGGGCGAGAGAAGGCCCTGGTCCCAGGGATCATGGGCTTGGGCAGGTACGGAGCAATGCTTTGTTCACTCGTGTCCGACGTGTTTCGGTTCACGGGCGTCATTGACCATAGGAGGATAAAATGGCCTATACTTGTAAGACATGCGGCGCCGTGGCTGAAGAGCCCGGCCATCTGTGTAGTCCCTGCGGCGACAAATCCAAGTGCAGTTTTTGTGGAGCACCCGCCGTCGATACAGCCCATATGTGCAAAGACAAACTGGCAGCCATGAAATATGTCTGCTCCGGATGCGGGCGTGTGGCCATGGAGGAAGGTCATCTCTGCAGCCCAAGTCCCATTGGAGGGTAGTGCTCACCGGTCTCGATCTTCCGATACCCTTCAGCCCATCGCGATGGCAATCCTTTCTCCATGAGAGGTGGAGAAAGGATTGCTCCAGCCATGATGGAATGATCACACCAAAGCCTGCGGATGATTGGGCAGTGGTGACCGTCTGTAAGGATACCACGGCGCTTCGGTATCAGTTCTGCCTGGGCAGCTTGATGGTGAAAGTACTTCCCTCTGAGGGTTTGCTCTCGACAGTGATGGTCCCTTTGTGGCGGTCTATGATCCCGTAAACGGTAGAGAGCCCCAGACCCAGCCCTTTTCCTTCCTTCTTCGTCGTGAAGAACGGGTCGAAGATATACATCTGGTCCTCTTTTGCAATGCCGCACCCGGTGTCTTTCACCCTGATGTGGACCAGTTCCTTCTTTTGGTCCAGCCAGCTCTCCAGGATCATTCGACCTCCGGCCGGCATGGCGTCGATGGCGTTGAAGATCAGGTTGATGATACTCTGCTGCAGCTGGTTGAAATCACCCTGAACCTTGGGACCGCTTGGATCGAGTCGGGTTTCCACCTGGATGTTTTGCAGACTCAGCTTGTGCTGGCTCAAGAGCAGACTCTTATTGAGCAGCTCGTTCACGTCCACCTCGGTGAATTCGAGCTTCGATAGGCGTGAAAAAGCCAGGAGGTTGGAGACAATCTTGGAGCAACGACTGAGCTCACTTTCCATCAAATTGAGATAACTGGTAAATCGATCTGAGCATTCCCGTGTTGGAGCATCCTGACCCAGTATTTTCAGCATGAGACGGGCATAGTTGAGGAGCCCGGAAAGGGGGTTGTTGATTTCATGGACGACGCTGGCGGCCAATCTCCCAAGGGAAATCATTTTGTCCTGTTGAAGCAGGCGGGCCTGGTCGGCGAATTGCTGGGTGAGTTTTCGAATGTCCCGCAGGTCCCGAAAGAAACCTACAATCCCTATGGCTTCCCTATCCTCGAACAGAACCGAGGCCGAGAGTTGAACGGGGATCTTTGCACCGGATGCGGCCCTTAACGTGGTTTCGTACAGAAACAACCGGTCTTTGCCCCCAAACTCTTCGGACTCCAGTTTCATGCGAAACTTTTCATATTCTCCCTCCACGAAAAACCCCTCGAGGCTCAGCTGGCCAATGGCCTCCTGACGCGGGATACCCAGCATGGATTCCATGCTCGTGTTGAAAATGATCACCCTGGAATCCTGATCGCAGGCCACAATCCCGTCTATGGAGCTGTCGATGAGAATCTTCTGAAAGTTGAAGGTCTTGGCCAGCTCCTCGGACGTCTCCATCCATTTTTCTTCGATGAGCGCCGTGTAGTCGCGAAGCTCCTTGCGGGTGGTATAGCGCTCCTTGGCCCGTTTCAACGCAATCTGAAGCGCATCGTCGTTGATGGGTTTGGTGATGAAATCCGATGCACCCAGCTGGAGGGCCGTGACGGCGAAATCGAGCTCACTGAACGCCGTGACTACGATCACCTCTTTGTCGGGGTGCTTCTCCTTGATGGTGCTCAAGACTTCCAGGCCGTCCATGCCCGGCATCCGGATGTCCGTGATGACGATCTCCGGCGACATCTCCGAACAGAGAGCAACGCCGGATTCGCCGTCCGGGGCCGTCGCAACCGCATAGCCGGCATCCTCCAGGGTGATCTTCATGACCTTCCGTATGCCGGGATCATCGTCGATGAGCAGTAGCTTCCACTCCTTGTGCACCATAAGGATCTTTCTGCACGGATGAAGACCGCGTATTGTGAGGAGAGAAAAGAAAAACAAAACCCGTGGAAAACATTTCCACGGGTTTCTTATACTCAGGCGTCCGAAAGAATGGAAGCTAGTCTTTGATGTTGTTGTGAACCTTGAAACCGCGGACCGTATTCTTCATCAGCATGGTGATGGTCATGGGTCCCACGCCCCCGGGCACGGGCGTGATGGCGCTGGCAATATTGACCGCCTCGTCGAAGGCCACATCGCCCTTCAGGATCCGCTTGCCGTCTGCCGTCTTCCCGACTTCGTTCACACCAACATCGATGACCACCGCGCCGGGTTTGATCATGTCGCCCTTGACGTATTCCGGAACACCGGCGGCTGCAATCAGGACGTCCGCACGCTTCGTATGGAAGTTAACGTCCTTGGTGCGCGTATGAACTATCGTAACGGTGCAGTTGGCGCCCTTGCCCTTCTGCACCAGCATCATCGCGATGGGCTTGCCCACGATGTTCGAGCGACCCACCACCACAACTTCGGCACCGGAGAGCTCCGTTCCCGAGCGCACCAGGAGCTCCTGGATGCCGGCCGGGGTGCAGGGAAGGAAGTCCGGCTCACCGATCATGAGCTTTCCGACGTTGACCGGATGGAACGCATCCACGTCCTTGCTGGGATCGATGGCGAGAAGGATCTTGTTTTCGTTGACATGCTTGGGCAGCGGCAACTGCACCAGGATGCCGTCGATCAGGGGATCCTTGTTGTACTTGTCGATGAGCGCCAGCAGCTTGTCTTCCGCAAGGTCTGCAGGCTGGTTGTCCTGAACGGAATAAAATCCGAGCTCATGAGCTGTGGTCTGCTTGGCCCGGACATAGCTCTGGGAGGCGGGGTTTTCACCCACCAAAATCGTCACCAGACCAGGGACCTTTCCGTATTTGGCTTTCAGTGCCTCCACTTCGGCTTTCAACTCGGCGCGGATTTCCTTGGCCACTTCGGCGCCTTTAAGCAATTTGGCCGCCATATCTTCACCCTCCTCAAAAGTGAAGGCAGGGCATGGAATGCCCTGCCCATGGGTCATTTCAAACGAACCGCTTCATTCCACATTAACAGCCATTCCTTAGAACAGCCCGGAAACCGCCCCCGTATTCACGTCCACATCGATGCGTCGGAAGGCCGGGTTGGACGAGGTGCCAGGCATGAGGCTGATGGTGCCTGCACACGGACAAAGGAACTTGGCGCCCGAGTAGATCAAAACGTCGCGGATGGGAAGCGTCCAGCCCTTGGGCACGCCCTTAAGGGTGGGGTCGTGGGTCAGGCTGAGGTGCGTCTTCACCATCATGGTGGCGTAGTCGGCATACTTGGGATCAGCTTCGAGCATCTTGGCCTTGGCTTCGGCTTCAGGGGTCCAGGCCACGCCGTCGGCGCCGTAGACTTCCTTGGCCACCATGGCCACGCGGTCTCTCAGCTTCATCTCGAGAGGATAGAGGAACTTGAACTGGTTATCTTCCTTGCAGGCATCCATGACGGCGTCGGCGAACTCGAGGGCGCCGTCGCCACCCTTGGCCCAGTGCTCGGAGAGGGCGCAGCGGGCGCCGGCGGCCTCGGCTGCTTTTCGCACGATGGCAATTTCATCCTTGGTGTCGGTATGGAAGGCATTGATGCAGACGACCGGGTTGATGCCGGCCTTGCGAATGATGTTGATGCAATGCACCATGTTAGCCGTGCCTTTCTCGACCAGTGCCAGGTTTTCTTTGGTGTACTCCTCTGGCAGAGCGATACCGGCCACGACCTTGGGACCGCCGCCGTGCATCTTGAGGGCGCGGATGGTGGTGGTGAGAACGGAGACGTGAGGCTTCAGACCGCTGTAACGGCACTTCACGTTCCAGAACTTCTCGAAGCCGATATCCGCGGCGAATCCGGACTCCGTCACGTGGTAGTCGAACATCTTGAGGCCGATGCGGTCGGCAATGATGGAGGACTGGCCGACGGCGATGTTGGCAAACGGGCCGGCGTGTACCATGCAGGGATTGTATTCGGCCGTGCACATCAGGGTCGGGTTGATGGCGTTGCGCATGAAAGCCGTCATGGCGTTGCCCACTTCCAGGTCACCCGTGGTCACCGGCTTGCCGGTCTTATCGAAAGCCACCGTGATCTCGTTCAGCCTCTTCTTCATGTCGGCCAGATCGTTAACGATGGAGAGAGTGGCCATGATTTCAGAGCTCACGGCGATGCCGAACTTGGACTGCATCATGAAGCCGTCCTGGCGCCCGCCCATGCCGATGATGATGTTGCGGAGAGACTGGGCGCAGAAGTCCATGATCCAACCCATTTCCACGCGGGTGGGATCGATATCGAGACGGCGCATCTTGGTGAGGCGCGCCAGCTGCTCGTCGTTGTAGTTCCGCTCATGCTGCATGCGGGCGGTCATGGCAACCATGGCCAGGTTGTGGGCATTCATGATGTCGTTGATATCACCCGTGAGACCCAACGAGAATTCCGTCATGGGAATGAGCAGGGCGTTGCCGCCGCCGGCCGCCGTTCCCTTGACGTTCATGGTAGGGCCGCCGGAGGGCTGACGGAGGGCGCCGCCAACATTGACACCCCGCTTGCCGAGGCCTTCCATCAGACCGCAGGATGTCGTGCTCTTGCCTTCTCCCAGAGGAGTCGGGGTGATGGCGGTGACTTCAATGTATTTGCCATCGGGCCGATCCTTGAGACGGTTGATAATCTTCATGAAGTCCAATTTGCACAGACGTCCCATGGGCAGGATTTCGTCTTTCTGCAATCCGAGCTTTTCCTGCCAATCCCACGGAGTGGGCATATTCTTTTCAGCTGCTTCGGAAATTTGCCAATCTTTCATCTCTACTGCGTTGTAAGCCATGTTTCTCCTCCCCCTTTGATTTGAAGGTCCTGCTTCCGTAAAACGTGAAACCCTGGAGAACAACTCCCCACCAAGATCCGAAAATCCGCTTTCAGCAGCACATTAGAGCCGTGATTCGTTTCACCTCCTTCGTATGCGCGAACACCAGCGTCGAATAGAGCACCAGACAAACAGAAAACGTTGATTTGGGCAAAGGACATAACAGGCGATGGAGTATCGAGGGCGTGGCAAATCGTTGAACGTGGGCTTTGTCCAATGGCCTCTATCGCCCCAAAGTTGTTCAAACTTTCTA
>CAZEOY010000266.1:0-5624 GCA_964513835.1 uncultured Syntrophobacteraceae bacterium | reverse complement strand
CCCAAAGGAATGGCCGATACACAGTACTCCGTATCCCCACGCGTCACGCCCACCAGTTTGGGTCCAAAACCCAGGGAGAACTTGAGCACCTTCACACCCGACCACTTGGCAATCAGAAAATGACCCAGCTCATGAACAAAGATCAAAACACCCAAAACCACAACGGTCGAAACAATCATCGTAAACAAAGGAAACCCTCACTCATTCCTGCGCAGCACAGCATTTGGCGGCTTCGCACCGAGCCCAGCGATCGGCAGCCAGCACGGCATCCAAATCCGGGCTTTCGTTGACCTGATGCTTCTTCATCACGGTTTCAATGATCCGTGCAATATCTATAAAGCTAATCTGCTTATCCAAAAATGCACTCACGGCAACCTCATTAGCCGCATTGAGCACAGCCGGCATGGTGCCCCCGGCTTTGCACGACTCGAACGCAAGTCGCAGACATGGGAATCGATCCATGTCCGGCGGGAAGAAGGTGAGCCTCTGGAGGCGGAAAAGATCCAGCGGCGGGCTGTTCACCGGAAGCCGCTGAGGAAAAGCCAGCGCATAGGCGATGGGAATCTTCATGTCCGGAATCCCCATCTGGGCAATCACCGAACCGTCAATGTACTCCACCATCGAATGGATGATACTCTCAGGATGAACGTGGACGGCAATCTGTTCTGCGGGCACACCGAAAAGCCAGTGCGCCTCGATCACCTCGAGTCCCTTATTCATGAGCGTGGCCGAATCAATCGTGATCTTCCGTCCCATGCTCCAGTTGGGATGACGCAGAGCCTGCTCGGGAGTCACATGAGCCAATTCCTTCGAATCCAGCGAGAAGAACGGACCTCCCGATGCAGTGAGCAGAATGCGCCTCAGATTCTCGGGATGGTTCCCCTGAAGCGCCTGGAAGATGGCGCTGTGCTCGCTGTCCACCGGCAGGATGACAGCGCCGTGCCTCGCAGCCGCCTCGGTGACGATCTTGCCGGCGATGACCATGGTCTCTTTGTTGGCCAGCGCAACCAGCTTCCCGGACTGAATGGCCTCCAGCGTGGGGAGAAGCCCTGCCGCCCCCACCATGGCGGACACAACGATCTCGCTCTCAGGCATGGCCGCAACCTGCCCGAACCCCTGCTCACCGTAAACGATCTCCGGCCTGGGGCTGGCCCCATCCAGCAAAGCCTCCAGCTTTGCCGCACGCTCCTCGTCGATCACCGAAACCAGACGGGGCTTGAAGTCCCGAATCTGCTCGCGCAACAGTTGCACGTTACGTCCGCAACCCAGAGCGGCGACGTCGAACGATTCAGGGAACTGCCTGATCACCTCTAAGGTACTGACTCCGATGGATCCCGTGGAACCCAGGATGCTGACCACCTTTTTCACTTCAGCCACTCCGGATGAAATTGCGGGTCCAACCCCAACGCCTATTGATCGGCACGGAACCGAATCATCATCAACATTTGCCTGGTCTGCAGCGAGTCGGAAGGCCCAGAATCACCTCAAGGGTTAAGATATTGCATGAATAGTACTCCGGGAATCGTCCACCCCACATATCAGGGCGCATTCAACCTCTCATGAAGCGACGGACCAGACGACTGGAAACACAAAAAGCAGGCTGTCCAAACGATCGAGAATGCCGCCATGGCCAGGGAGGATATGGCTCGAATCCTTTTTTCCGCTCATGCGCTTGAGCATGGATTCGAACAGGTCGCCCGTCTGGCCCGCCAAGGAGAGAACGGCACTCACGAACAGAATGGTTGTCAAAGGTACTCCCTGCAGCAAAAATGTACCCAATATGCCGCCAACAATCAGGCTGCCGACGAAGCCGCAGGCCGAGCCCTCAATGGTCTTCTTGGGACTGACACGTTCGTAAAGCTTGTGAGCCCCATATTTTCTGCCACCATAGTATGCACCCGCATCCCCGGCAATGGTGACGAACAGCAAAAAAAACACCCATTCCCTCCCCTGCCCGGTCCGACCGATGAGCAGAACATAAGACAGCAAATAAGGGATGTATAGCCAGCCGAATATCATGTGCGCCAATCGAGCCAAACCCAAAGGCTCATTGGGAGCGAAGAACAGCAATCCCGTCAACCCGAAAAAGAACCCGAGGACCAGACAGCCGTGGAGTCCTGATCCAGCCGCAACAAAAGCGAAACCGGGCATGCACAGGCCGAGAAGGTAATAGATGATTCGCTCCCAAGGTTGCATACCCTCGGAAAACATGAGTACCTCAAACTCCCACAACGCCAGGCAAGACAGAACCGTGAGGAGAATCGCCCAGCTCCACAGCGGCCCGAGCCCCACCAGGGCGAAGAGTGGGATCGCCAGGCCAAACCCGGTGATCAACCTCTGTTGATGCGAACCCAATTCCCTCCAGTTCAAGACGGTGACTCCTGCGAGAACGAGGCAGCGGCGGCATCTTCCTGCCAAGGCGCCACCCTGTAGCTGCACCTTGAGACGTCCATTCGGCTTCCCCTGATGCAAATCCCTACCAGCTCATTCCGTGGTGTGCTCAGGCAGGCAGACCCCTGAATCCCCATGGTGGATGAACCCAACAGATGGAGTACTCGCAATTTGCACAAGAGGCTGAAACCAAAAGGGATGAGGAGGCCGAACATGATGAAGTCTTCTGGAGGGAAACGGTCCCTCACTGATTGGAATCCACAGCGGAAGCCAAGTCGGCAACCACCTGCTCGCTGGTCTTGCCGAATCGTCGCTCCCTCCTCCCATAGTCCTCCAAAGCCAGCAGGAAATCAGGTTCCCTGAAATCAGGCCAAAGAGTGGGTGTGACATAGATTTCGGCATAGGCCAACTGCCACAGGAGGAAGTTGCTCAACCTGTGCTCGCCCCCTGTGCGAATGATCAAATCGGGATCCGGAAAACCCGACGAGAACAGATAAGTCGAAAACAGCTCCGGTGTAAGATCCTCCAGCCGGCACTTGCCGGCCAGGACATCCCGGGAGAGGAGCCTTGCCGCACGGACGATCTCCTGACGTCCTCCGTAATTCAAGGCAAGACTGAGGCACAATTTATCGAATTTTGCGGTTACCCGTGCAGCATGCTCCAAGTCGGCAAGGACGTCATCGGGAATCCCTTCCCTGTCTCCCCAGTGGCACAGGCGGATTTCCTTGTCGATCAACTCCTGGAGCTCCGACCGCAAAAACCGTCTCAGAAGACGCCAAAGGCCCGATACTTCAGCATCGGGGCGCTGCCAGTTCTCCTTGGAAAAGGAATAGAGGGTCAAATAGGAGATGCCGAGCCTTCTGCAGCACCGCACAACCTCCCTGACCGAGTTGGCGCCCTCCTCGTGGCCCATTATTCTTCGGCGCAATCTTTGTTTAGCCCACCGCCCGTTGCCGTCCATAATGATGGCAACATGGCGTGGAAGCTGGCTGAGGGCGATTTCAGGCATGTTCAGATTTCCAGAATCTCCTTCTCTTTGGCCGCATAGACGCCGTCCACCTTCTTGATGAATTCATCCGTGATCTTCTGAGTCTCGTCCTGGCCTTTGAACTGCTCGTCCTCCGAAATGGTCTTTTCTTTCCTCAGGTCCTTCAACATTTCATTCGCATCACGCCGAACGTTGCGCATGGCCACCTTGGTCTCTTCGGCCTTCTTCTTGATCACCTTGACCAGCTCCTTGCGTCGCTCCTGAGTAAGGGGCGGAATGCTGATTCGAATGATCTTTCCATCATTATGGGGATTCAGACCAAGCTCCGATTTGAGGATCGCCTTCTCGACATCACCGATGACCGACTGGTCCCAGGGTTGAATCATGATCGTACGCGGTTCAGGAACCGTGAGAGTTGCCAGTTGGCTCAAGGGAGTGGCGGTTCCATAATACTCCACTCGAATTCCATCAACCAGGGAGACAGATGCTCGTCCCGTTCTCAAACGCCTGTATTCCTGCTCCAGATTCTCCAGGGTTTTCTGCATTCGGTCTTGGGCATCCGCGTACACGTCATCTAGCATGATTCCTTCCCTCCATCCACCAAAGTTCCAATGGCCTCTCCCATGACAACCCTTTTGATATTGCCGGCGGTTCTGAGATTGAAGACCACGATCGGCATATTCTGATCCCTGGCCAATGAGATGGCGGTTGCATCCATGACTTTGAGGTTCTTCTGAAGCACTTCCGAAAAAGTGATCGTAGCATAC
The DNA here is from genome assembly GCA_964513835.1 of uncultured Syntrophobacteraceae bacterium. Classification (GTDB taxonomy): domain Bacteria; phylum Desulfobacterota; class Syntrophobacteria; order Syntrophobacterales; family Syntrophobacteraceae; genus JALOOX01. The sequence goes on along the minus strand of CAZEOY010000266.1, from coordinate 1,478 downwards.
TTCCTGGCCGTCGGATCCTTGACCGGATCGCGGGCATAAATCCCATCCACCTTCGTGGCCTTCATCAGGACTTCGGCCCCTACCTCCACTGCCCTCAGGGCGGCCGTCGTGTCGGTTGTGAAGAAAGGAAGTCCCGTGCCTGCAGCGAAAATGACAACACGACCTTTCTCCAGGTGCCGAATCGCTCGCCGACGAATATAAGGCTCAGCCACCTCCTTCATGTCAATGGCCGAAAGGACGCGGGTGGGGACACTCATTTTCTCCAGAGCCTGCTGCAGAGCCAGCGCATTCATGACCGTTGCCAGCATCCCCATGTAATCAGCAGTAGAGCGATCCATTCCCCTGGACGCTCCCGATACTCCGCGGAAAATGTTACCCCCTCCGATCACGAGCGCCATCTCGATACCCAGCGCATTCACTTCGCGAACTTCGGTGGCAACGTCAATCAGGACTCCGGAATCGATGCCATAGGGTTCTCTCCCCATCAGAGCTTCCCCGCTCAACTTAAGCAGAATCCGCTTGTACTTGGGCTCGAGCTTCTCTTGTTCCACTTGTTGCAACCCTGTATTCACCATTGAATGTGACCAGGAAGCCCTGACCTGCGCTGTTTCATAATTCCCGCAAGAGCAGGAACCCAGGTTTTCAAAGGCTTCCGGACCCCCGCCTCGGGCGGGGGGGAGAGACGATACGGAGTGTTCTTGGGATACCTTTCCCCGGCAGCCAATTTCACACCGAAGTCGATATCAAAAACCGCCGGTGTTCGATGACATGAGGCTACTCGCCGCCAAGCTGATAGCGAGCGAACCGCCTTATGATGATCTTTTCGCCGATTTTGGCTGTCAGCTCATTCAGATAGTCCTGGACGGTCTTGTCCGGATCCTTTACATATTTCTGCTCGAGGAGAACCACCTCCTCAAAGAACTTGCGCATCTTCCCCTCGACCATCTTTTCCAGAATGTTCTCGGGCTTGCCGGACTCGCGAGCCTGGGCCATATAGATGGCCTTCTCGCGTTCGATCACCGCTTGGGGAATCTGCTCGCGCTCAACCCCCAAGGGGGAGGAAGCAGCAATGTGCATGGCGATATTCTTCGTAAACTCGACAAAATCCTCGCTCTTGGCCGCAAAATCCGTCTCGCAGTTGACTTCGACGAGCACTCCAATACGTCCGCCGCCATGGATGTAGGCATGCACCATCCCTTCAGTGGCCTCCCGGCCCGCCCTTTTCATGGCTTTGGCCAGCCCCTTCTGACGCAGCAGGTCCAAAGCCTTGTCCATGTCTCCGTCAGTATCCTGAAGGGCTTTCTTGCAGTCCATCATGCCTGCGCCCGTTTTCTCTCTCAGATCGCGAACCATTCCAGCTGAAATTTCCAATGCTATCATCCTGTCAACAACACTATTCGCCTTTTTCACCTTCGGTCTGACCGACGGGATTGACAATCTCAAACTCGGGGCCACTCTCCTCCTGGCTGAGGAGCTGG
>CAZEOY010000265.1:0-5650 GCA_964513835.1 uncultured Syntrophobacteraceae bacterium | reverse complement strand
GGCCGGGATAATTCCTCCCGACTTCATCCCGTCGTAGGGCATGGCACTGATGAACACCCACGACATGGCCTCAAAACCCTTGATGACAATGATGGCAACCACGAGCACGACAGGGATCACCACCGCCAGAGAGACCGCGGTAAGAAAAGCAAAGCCGAGCCGCTGCACAAGATAGCGGTTCATCAGCGAAGCCCTCCCCGGCGCTGCTTCTTGAAGATGGAACTGGCTGCCGCCAGATTGATCAGGAACGTCAAAATGAACAGAATGATGCCGATCCCAAAGAGCGCATGGTAGTGAACGCTCCCCTGCGCCACTTCACCCATTTCGGCCGCAATGGTGGCCGTCATGGTGCGAGCCGGCTTGAAGAGTGAGTCCAGGCTCAAGGGCATGCGCGCAGCGTTGCCCGTCACCATCATCACCGTCATGGTCTCTCCAATAGCCCGCCCCATCCCCAGCATTACCGCCACTGCCATGCCCGAGCGAGCAGCCGGAACCACGACCCGCCAGATGGTCTGCCACTGGGTGGCGCCCATAGCCAAAGCAGCATCCCGGTAGCTCCTGGGGACGGCATCCAGTGCATCCTCGGCTACACTGATGATGGTCGGCAAAGCCATGTAAGCCAGGATCAGAGCCCCGGAGAAAACAGTCAGGCCCGTCGGGGCTCCCAGGACCTGATGAACCATTGGGGCAATCAGCGTCATCCCAAAAAATCCCAAAACCACCGATGGAATCCCTGCAAGCGTCTCAATGGTCGGCTTCAGGATCTCCCTCGCCCAGGAAGGAGCCACCTCTCGGACGAAAACCGCCGTCACCACACCCAGGGGCAGAGCCATTACGACCGCAACCACCGTCACCAGTGCCGAACCCAGAATCAACGGCATCGTGCCAAAGAACCCGAACGTGGGATACCACCTGGTTCCGAAGAAGTTGTCCAGGGGCACCTCGAAGAAAATGGGCATCCCTTCCTTCAGAAGAAACAGGAAAATCAGAATAACAAATCCAACCGTTGAAAACCCGAGCACCCTGATCAGAGCCTCAATAGCGAACTCGGTCCATAACCTCCATCGGGCTCTCGCATCCTCTTTGGAACTCATGACTCCACTCTACTCTGAAATGGGCACAAAACCGAGTTTGGCCACCAAGACTTGCCCATCGTGAAGAAGCCAGTCCATGTACTCTCGTTTCTGTCCCAAAGGCTCTCCGGCCGTGTACATGTAAAGCGGCCTCGAAATCGGATACGATCCGTCATTCACGGAAGCAATGGAAGGCAGAAAATAAGGACCCCTGCCGTCCCTGGCGACCGCCACAACCTTTTGATCCGGCGTCACATAACCCAGCCCGTCATATCCAAGGGCGTTGATATTCATGCGTACTTCAGCACTGATCCCCTCGGAGGAGGGCATCAAAAGAGTCTCCGGGGAAAAAAGAAGGCTTGATTCTGGCTTGCCCATTCGGATTACATTCTCGAGGAAATAAACATAAGTGCCCGAATTGGACTCGCGCGAAAGGAGGACGATGGGGCGATCCTCCCCTCCCACCTCTCGCCAGTTAGTGATTTCTCCTGTATAGATATCGGAAATCTGTTGGAGGGTGAGCTTCGAGACGGGATTCCCGGGGTTCACCACAATGGCGATAGCATCGCGAGCCACCACAAACTCCACGGGGGAAATCCCCCGGCGTTCGGCACTCTCTATTTCCTCAGGTTTCATCTCGCGGGAGGCATTGGCAATATCCACGGTTCCGTTGATCATGGCGGCAATGCCGGTTCCCGAGCCACCACCGGTGACCGAGATGCGGACTTCGGGATGGGCCCGCATGTAGGTTTCAGCCCAGGAAAGGGCAAGATTGACCAGAGTGTCCGACCCCTTGTTCTCGATGGTCTGAGCGGCTTTAGACACCGCCTCCGACCGTGAGTCTGTCCAGGTGCGCTCGCATCCCCCGACAACCGCCAATAACCATAAACCATTCAACCAGACAAAGATTCTGTAAATCAATGCCCTGCAGGAATTCCGGGTACGCAGATCTCTTAGAAACATAGAATCTTCAACAAGCCACCGGCGTCAAAACCAACTACTCGACCCCAAAAACGAATGAGTATCTCCATTCCACCCAGCCCAAATCTCATGACCTCAGGGAAATCCCCCGCCCCCATTCGGTAAATATTAATTATGAGGTAAGGAATGGTTGAATACAACGTTTTTGTCGGCTTCACCCGTCCTGCCCCCTGTATCGCCCATAGATTACAGGGAAAATCACTCCCGACACCATGACGTCCCTCAAGAACGGCAGATTTCCACTCCCGGCACCCTCGACCACATGATGCCTGCTTTCCTGAAGAACCCATCGAAGGAGTGAAGCTCGGAAACCCCGGCGCTGAATTGAGCAATGAAGCACTGGCTGCAGTGCATAAGGCAAAGCATGCCATGTCGTCTCAGAGGGTGTCCAAAGAGTGCACTCATATCGTCACCCCCGCGAAGGGGGGGTCCAGAACGCTCATCTATCCTGCATTCCCGCCTTCGCGGGAACGACGAACTCGCGCGCAGCCGAAGCCTCTTTTGACATGCTCTAAAACATGGGCAGATAGCGCTCGATTTCATAGGAGGTCACCTGGGTTCGGTACATCTCCCATTCGATGCGCTTGTTTTCGATCAACTTGTGAAAAATATGCCCGCCGATAGCTTGGCGCACCAAAACACTGTTTTCAAGGTTTTGAATAGCCTGGAAGAGGCTTCCCGGAAGCGACTCGATACCGCGGCTGGTTCGATCCGCCGCAGACATGCTGTAGATGTCTTCCTCGACTGGAGCCGGCAGTTCATAATCTTTCTCGATCCCCTCGAGCCCAGCGGCCAGCATGACGGCAAAGGCGAGATAAGGGTTGCAGGCCGGGTCGGGTGCCCGGAACTCAATCCGCGTGGCCTTCTCCTTGCCGGGTTTGTACATGGGAACGCGAACCATGGTGGACCGGTTGCGCCGAGCCCAGGAAATATAGACAGGAGCCTCATAGCCCGGAACCAGGCGCTTATAGGAATTGACCCACTGGTTGGTGATGCAGACGATCTCCGAGGCATGCTTCAGGATCCCGGCGATATAGCAGCGCGCAACCTTCGACAAATGAAAGGGGTCGGCGGCATCGAAGAAAGCATTCCGGTCTCCCTGGAACAGGGATTGATGCACATGCATGCCGCTTCCATTCTGGCCGAAGAGCGGCTTGGGCATGAAGGTGGCATAGACCCCATTCTGTCGGGCTATTTCACGAACGGCGATGCGATAGGTCTGGGTGGCATCGGCCATGCGCAAGGCTTCATCGTAGCGCAGATCGATCTCGTGTTGACTGGGCGCCACTTCATGGTGGCTGTACTCGACCTGGATTCCCATCTTCTGCAGAGCGAAGATCGTGTTTCTCCGAAGATCCCCGCTTCGATCCAAAGGCGTGATATCGAAGTAACCTCCCCGATCCAGAATTTCCGGAGCCGAATCGGATTTGAAATAGAAATACTCCAGCTCCGGCCCCACATAGAACGTGTAGCCCTTTTCGGCCACCCGCTTCAGCATGCGCCGAAGTGCATAACGAGGGTCTCCTTCGTAGGGCTGTCCATCGGGCCGGCAGATATCGCAGAACATCCGCCCCACGGGCCGTTCCTGGGGTCGCCAGGGCAACAGCTGGAAGGTGGTCGGGTCAGGGATCGCCACCATGTCGCTCTCCTCAATACGGGCGAATCCCTCGATGGAAGAGCCGTCGAATCCCATGCCCTCTGAAAAGGCCAGGGGAAGTTCCTCAAGGGTGACTGAAAAACTCTTCAGCTGACCCAGAACATCCGTGAACCAGAACTGGATGGAAGCTACATCCATCTCTTTCGTGAGTCTCAAGACGTCTTCTTCGCCCTTGCATGAGAACATTCTACACCCCTTCCGTTGTTATTGGTCATCGCGAAAAGACCGGCGCAGTTTAGTCAAACTCAATTCCAACATCAATCGGTTATGACGGGACAAAGACTCCGGGTCGCAAGTCTTGGCGGGGTGCTGCGGGTCTTTCGGCAGTCCGTGGGGGGGAAGATCAGTCCCCACCCACTTTCAGAGCTGCTTTTCAAATAACTCGCCAAAGGAAATGCTTTGAATCCGCCTCAGAATTTCGAGTCGTCAAGACCTGAACGAACGTTCGAACAGCTCCGCTACGGCGCGTTTTCCAGCTTCGCTCAAATGACGGGTTCCGGTTCCAACGAACGTCTTGTGCTCGATGACCGGAACGTTTTCCACCCAAGCGTTGTCCCTCCAGGAGAACCAGGCCTTCCGATCCTGATCGTAAACACTGAGCGGGCGGTTGAACAGCTTGGCGAGCTCGACAGCCCATCCCGTTCCCCCCTTCACGGTGTCGTCAGGCTGAATCCACCCGACGGCAAAAACCTGGAACCCGTTGTTGACCATGTGGAAAATCATCTGCATCACCTTGCGAATGGCCTCAGCATTGGAGTAGCTGCGGTTCATGCGCATGCAGACAATCTCCATGCTGATGTCCCCTCGCCCCATCTCCTCGGGCCCCAATGTCACGAGTCCGCGATCCCTGGAGGGCTTGTGGCCATCATAGGTAAAATTCACTTCCTGAACGCCCCATTTCTCGGCCTGCATGCCGAATTCGGCTTCCGCTCCGTGGAGTCCGCCGCTGAACATCTTAAAATCACTGGCTTTTTGCATCTCGAATTCCCCTTTCATGGTGTCTCTCACGGGGAGGGAGCACCGCCCAGCCCCCGCTTCACACGCCTCATCCGCCGATTCCCGGCGGGCGATACGCCAGAAACAAAAACCGCGGAAAGCTTCCGCGGCCCTCACCTCACAACCTTCCATCGCACATAAAAATGAACCGATCGGCTCCCAACAGTAATGACGTTACACTATTATGTCGGGAGGGCAACGTTTTCTCACTGGACGGAGATGGGTGCCTGTGAAGCAGCGGCCTCCACCGACAGGCGCACCAAAGGCGCCCCCCATGTCGCCTCCGCCAGTTCCCCTGTGGTGATCTCCCGTCCGTCAACGACGACAGACCGGCAGTTCGCCCAAAACTCGGCAGGCCGGGACTTGATGAATTCCGCCACATACCGCGACTGGACCTCGATTCCCCTTTCGAGCAGGCCGGGCCCCAATTCGGCGGCGACGACGTTGAAGAGCTTGACGGTCACGTCCCCGCAGCAAACGTCCTCGCAGCGGTCATCGCTCGAATAGGATATGCCGCTTCGCAGCGATGCATAGTAGCCTCCGCGGCGCATGGTCGCTCCGACCAGCCCGGGCATCGCAGCAGACAGCGCCAGTGTGCAGCCATCTTTGATGTGGGCCGAGTCGAGATCGTCAACAGGCTTGCCATCCAGAAAAACGCTCTGGATCACCTGGTCAACGAACTCGTGGGTCAGTCCCAGATCGTTCAGGAGAAAAGCCCGGACACTGCCGCAAACCTCCACCCGCACGACGAACCCCGACTGGAGCAACAGCGAAAAACTCGGCAGCCGGCCTGCCTGAAAACTCATTCTCACATCGGGTTTCAACACCTGGCCTCCATGGTCTGTTGTCCGAACCATACCTCTCGGATCACAGAAAACCTTAAAATTCAGAATTTATCAAAGGCAATCGTGTCGGAGGTCGGCTTTCAAGACCGGCAGCATCG
>CAZEOY010000264.1:2683-5651 GCA_964513835.1 uncultured Syntrophobacteraceae bacterium | reverse complement strand
GCTCATGGCTCCTCCTGGCCACCGTAAATGATCAAACGGCCCCTACTCGGGCCGGTTTTCAACTGGAAACTCGAAACCAGGAACTTTCGAGAACGGTTGAGCTCACCCCATCCAGGCCCAGTAACGGTCGCCGTTTTGGCCGAGCTCGATCGGGATTCCGAATGCCTCCTCCAGCAGCTCGGGAGTGAGGACCTCCTCCCTTCTTCCCTTCGCCAGGCATCGCCCCTCCTTCAGCAGCATCACATTGCCGAAGACCCGCACGATCTCCTCGAGATGGTGGGTCACGAGGATCATGGTGGGCCCCGTTCCATCGGAACCCAGTTCGACCAGATTTCTCAAAAGCTGCTCCCTGGCAACCAGATCCAGCCCACCGCACGGTTCATCGAGGATGAGAAGCTCAGGGTCGTGAATGAGGGCCCGGGCAATGAGCAGGCGCTGCTTTTCGCCCTGGGAGAGCACAGCGTAAGGTGAATCCAGGACGGACTCGCATCCCAGTTTACAGGCTAGATCTCGAGCCTTGACGCAATCTTCCTCCCGTGGGGATTCGTATACGCCGATGGAAGCAAATTTGCCACTGACGATCAGGTCCAAAGGACGTTGATTCGGAGGGAACTGCACTCCGAGGAATGACCCGACCCATCCAATCCTCTTGCGAAGCTCTCGAAGGTCCGTTTCGCCAAAGCGCTCTCCCAGCACCGTCACCCGGCCCCGGGATGGCCACAGATATCCCGCCAAAATCTGCAGGAGCGTCGTTTTTCCCGATCCATTGGCGCCCAGCACGACCCAGTGCTCCTGTGGAGCCACCCTCCAGTCGATCCGGTCGAGGATGACCCGCCGGTTTCGAACGAAGGATACTTCATCCAAAACAACCCAATCCAGTGTCACAGAGCTTTTTCACTTTCCGACAAGACAACCATCAAAGATGCAGCCTCTGGGATCTGAGCGTGGCAATCGACAAGGTGCCCGACCATCCGAAACCCGAAATCAGGGACTAGAGCCAGCCATCGAGAGCGAAAGCGCATCCCAAGCCAGGACCACCTTGCCGAAATGGGTACTTTCCCTCAAGAGACTGTGGGCTTCTTCCACCTGAGCCACAGGGAATATCCTGTGCACCACGGGTTTCACAGTCCCTTCCCTCAACCATGGCAGCACGCGCTCCCTGAAATCCCGAATGATGGCCGCTCTCTCCTCGTCAGGCCTGCTCCGAAGAACGGAACCCAAGATGCGGAGACGTTTCGTCAAGACCAGGTCCAGCGGAATCTCGGATTTGGCTCCACCCATGAGCCCCATCAGCACCAGCCGGCCCCTCTCCTTGAGCAGTCTCAAATGCTTGCCCAGATAGGGCCCCCCGATCCAGTCAAGAACGACATCAACGCCCTTCCCACCGGTGAATTGCATCACCCGGTCTTCGAAATCCTCTGTGTGGTAGTTCACTCCCAGGCGGGCTCCGAGCTCCAGGCAACGGCCTATCTTTTCATCCGTTCCCGCCGTGATGCAAGGAGTGGCTCCCACTGCCCGCACCAACTGAATGGCGGCCGTGCCCACACCACTGCCTCCGCCGTGGATGAGAACGGATTCGGAAGGAGTCAGCCCTGCTTCGGTGAAAAGATTGACATGGGCGGCGATGAAAACCTCAGCCGCGGCAGCCGCTTCCACGAAGCTCAGGTTCGGTGGAATCGGCAAAAGCTGATGGGCGGAAACCGTCAAATATCTTGCGTATCCTCCCCCCGGGGTGATGCCGAAGACACGGTCTCCCACATGCCAGCCCTCCACATCGGGAGAAACCCCCACGAGAAAACCCGCGAAGTCCAGACCCGGGATTTCCGAGGCGCCAGGCGGCGGGGGATACAGCCCTCGGCGCTGGAGCAAATCGGCACGGTTGACCGAGCATGCCTCCACCTGCACCAGCACTTCGCCCGGCCTTATCTCCGGGCGAGGCACACGACCGACAACCAGAGCATTCCACGCCCCTCGAGGACCATCGGTACGAACCAGGACGGCAGGCATGGTGTCTGAGGTCATTCGAGCTCCTGGCGCTCGGCAAATGAATAGTAGGCCGTACCTGCAATGATGATGTGGTCGTGAACCTGGATATCCAGATCATTCAGGAGCCGTTTGAGCTTTCGGGTCAACTGTCGGTCGGCTGACGACGGGTTGGGGTCTCCACCCGGATGATTGTGCGCCAAAATGACGGCGGTCGCCCTGTGCTTCAAACATGCCTCCACGACCAGCCGAGGAAAAACCGCCGTACGATTGACACTTCCCCGTTGGATCTCTTCTGCGGCAATGAGAGCATTCTGACTGTTCAGGGCGAGAATGGAGAAGACCTCAGTGCGCTCCGTCCCCAGAAAAGACGACAGATATCGCACCGCATCCTGAGTCGAATGGAAGGACTCGTTTCGCTTCCAGCGATCCTGAAGATATCGATCCATCAGCCGGGGAACCATCGCCAGGAGAACCGACGCGTGACTCCCCACTCCATCAACCTGTTTCAAATGGACCACCGGAGCGTCCACTACTGCCGAAAGACTGCCGAATCTGGCCAGGAGCTCCTTGGCGAGGGGCTTCACATCACGGCGCGGGATGGCATATGAGAGCAGGAGCTCGATGACCTCGTGATCGTGGAACCCATTGAATCCGCTTAGCTCAAACCGTTCGCGCAAGCGCTGGCGATGGCCGTCGTTCATCGGTGACTTTCGGCTCAACCGTTGACACGTCAATGGAGGCTTTATGGGCTCTGCTTCGCAACCTTATCCCTCAAGCGGCTCAACAGCCCGTCAAAGGACTCATTGGACAGAATGGAGTTGAACTGCTGCCGATAGTTGTTGATGAAGCTGATACCCTCCACCACCACATCATAAACCTTCCATTCTCCGCCATCGGAATAGAGCCGGTATTCGACGACAACGTCGTTCTGGCGGTAGCCCACCAGGCGCGTCTTCACCAGGGCATACTGGCCCTGGATCAT
>CAZEOY010000264.1:0-2673 GCA_964513835.1 uncultured Syntrophobacteraceae bacterium | reverse complement strand
ATGCGCCATCTGATCCATGTTCAGCGCCACATCGACGGTCATTTCGCCGTCGTACTCGACCCTTTCATTCTGGCCGCCGGTGTAGTTGTCCACCCGATCCACGTACGTACTGAAGAGCAGTTCCCTGAACAGATCCTCAATATCGCGATGCTTTTCGGGAGTCTGGTCCTTCCAGGGGCTGCCCAGCGCCCGTTTAGCCATCTCCCCAAAATTGAAATACGCATCAATGATCCCGTAGATCTCGTCCCTCCGTTCCCGGAGGCTCGCATTACCCGTGGCATGACGAGTCTTGAGAACATCGAGGGCCTTGTCGGTACCAGTCTTTACAACCGCTAACGGTGTATGGGACGCCGCCATGGACGCCGGTATGGCCCAGAGCACCAGATTCAGCGCGAGAAACACTCCAACCCAAGCCATGGATTTCGAAAGGACCGCTTTCATTTTCTTTCTATTCCTCCGTATTTACAGAACGATCCAGAATTCAGAAGTGCGGAATCATGCTGGATTTCCATTTTTCATAATATTAGCACCAAACAATACGATCCGACTCACAAAAAAACCGCCGCAAATCAGAGCGCGATTCGCCAGGTCTCAAATTAGTACCGCCGCTGGATCGTCACCAGCCCCTTGAATCAAGAATTGCTCCAGACATCGCGACTGGAGACACCGGCAAAGCAAAATACAGACCATCCAACACGATGAAGCTCCAAAAAACGGTGCGTAAACAGCATCGCAAACTCGCACAAGCCACTTCTCAAAAGGCGAACGAATCACATGAAGAGGTGTCTGCGCCCCATATGTAAAGATTGACACTGGTCAAGCTTCATGCTGCTAATGCCAGGACGACGCTTTCGCCCTGTCGGCGTGCAAAGTGTTGACGGGCAAAGATTTGCTGCTGTATTTTTTTGGAGGATTTTGGATCATGTGCATCAGTGAGATCTATCGCCTCGGGATTCAGAGGGAGCTTCCCAAGGACACCAGCATCGGCGCCTCACTGTGGCCCTTGAATCACAACCCCAACTGCGACTATTTTCATAATTGGCTTGTTCAGTGGTGAACTTAAGGAGATTGTCGAAATGCCGATCTACGAGTTTCGATGCCAGGAATGTGGAAAGAAGACTGAGGTCATCACTTTCAGAGTTTCGGAGGAAGTCACCCCCCAATGTCAGCATTGCGGCAGCGCGGCCATGTCCCGCCTCATGTCCCGAGTGCGTGTTCGGCTCTCGGAGGAAACCCGAATGGAACGGTTGGCGGACCCCTCCCGCCTTGGGGGCCTTGACGAAAACGATCCCAAGAGCATGGCCAGGTTCATGAAAGCCATGTCTCATGAGATGGGCGAAGATTTTGAAGGTGAAGACGTGGACGCCATGATTGAAGAGGCCATGGAAGAGGAAGCCGGCGGTACTTCCGCAGCCGGCGGCAGCTCCCTGGATGAAGACCTTTGAGAGACAGGCCCATGGCCCTCGATCAATCCCTGACCTGGACCATCGATCCCGACTCCGCCGCAGCCACATTGCAGTTCCATGTGGCGCAAGCCCTCCTCATATCCAACGAAGATGCAGCCGACCTCATTGATTTTGGGGCGATCCAGGTCAATGGGCGCCAGGAGATTGTTGCATCAAGGGTGCTGAATTCCGGCGACACGATTCAGGTTCACTGGCCGCGAGGTGGAACCGTCCGAAGCTACGAAATCGATCCTCAGCGAATCCTGTTCCAAGACGCGGTCCTGCTGGCTTACGACAAGGAGCGGGGGATCCCCAGCCAGCAGACCCCCTATGATGCCTATAATAATCTTTTCAAGGGTCTGCAGCGGCATCTGGTGAAGACAGGGGAGCGCCAAGCTTACCTTGGGCTTCATCACCGGCTGGACCGGGAAACCAGTGGAGTGATGGTATTCACCCTCGAACCCCGGGCTAATCGGAAGCTCGGCAAGGCCTTTGAGGCACGCCAGGTCTCAAAGGAATACCTGGCCTGGGTGGGCGGGCATCCACCATGGGAAACCTGGACTCGGGAAGATGAGATCGGAAAGAGAGGAGGTCATTACACCACGGTACCCAGGGGAGAGGGAAAGCCTGCCAGGACTCACTTTGAAACCCTCGTCCGCTGCGAAGACCGCACTCTGGTGCGAGCCAGGCCTTTCACCGGGCGCACGCACCAGATCCGGCTTCACCTGGCTGCGTCCGGGCATCCTATCCTCGGCGACCGCATTTACGGCGGCAACCCATCAGGCATCCTGTACCTGCATGCCCACCGACTGAGCCTGCCCCATCCCATCACCGGGCGGCAGCTGGAACTGACGGCTCCGGTCCCCCCGGACTGGCCATAGCCTCGTCAGGCAGCCACTCCAGCTGTACGGCACAGCTGAGCTCTTCCAGCTCTTCCAGAAGACGCTGCGCCACTTCGCGGGTTCGAGACAGGCAGGCAATTCTTGCGAGCCGGCCCTCTCCCGCCAACTGACTCTGGTCCAGGAGGTTGCCGAAATCGACCTGAACCATGGCCGCCCTTGATTGAAAAGCTTCCAGAAGATCTCGGGCTCCCTGCTCCACCAGCCCTTGGAGATATTCCCTTTCGAAGGAGTCCTGGTACATCCTGAAGGTTTGCAGCAGCTCTGCAGAAGTCTCGGACTTCACCAGAGCCACAGCCTCCTCGAAGCGCTCCCTGCCCCGTGTCTCC
>CAZEOY010000263.1:0-5660 GCA_964513835.1 uncultured Syntrophobacteraceae bacterium | reverse complement strand
GGTTTTCAGAGCTTGGATTCCGGCTGATCGCCACCAGGGGAACGGCTGACTTTTTGCGGGGCCATGGCATTCCCGTTGAAAATGTTTTCAAGCTCCGGGAGGGTCGGCCTCACGTGGTGGACCACATCAAGAACGGTCAGATCCAGCTCGTGATCAACACGAGTCTGGGCAAAGAGACTTCATCCGATTCTTACGAGATCCGAAGGACCACCCTGGTGTACAACATTCCGTACACCACCACCATCGCGGGTGCGAGGGCGCTGGCCGAGGCGGTGAGCGCACTTCAGGCCGGCGATTGGGACGTCAAGACGATCCAGGAGTATCATCGGGAGAGTATCGAGAGATAACGTATGTGCGGGATCTTTGGGGTTTACGACAATCCGGATGCGGCCAAGGTCACCTATTTCGGGCTCTATGCATTGCAGCATCGGGGGCAGGAAAGCGCGGGCATTGCGGTTTCCGACGGCTGCCAGGTGCGGGACTACAAGCATATGGGGCTGGTCCCCGAGGTGTTCAAGGAAGAGACCTTGAGCGCCCTCAAGGGAAACCTGGCCATCGGCCACGTGCGGTATTCGACGACGGGATCTTCCCTGCTCGCCAATGCACAGCCTTTTGTGGTCTTCATTGGCAATGAGTATTACGGAATCGCCCACAACGGCAACCTGGTGAACGCGCTGGAGCTCCGCAGGGAGCTGGAGGCCGATGGCGCCATCTTCCAGTCGACCATGGACACCGAGATCATCATGCATCTGATGGCGCGAGAGCTCAAACATGGTCTGGAAGAAGCCCTGGTGCGGGCATTGTGCCGAGTCAGGGGCGCTTTTTCGCTGGTGATGTGCACCCGGGACACACTCATCGGCATCCGGGACCCCCGCGGGTTTCGCCCCCTGTGTCTGGGCCGCGTGAACGGCAGCTACGTCCTGGCGTCCGAAACCTGCGCCCTGGACCTTATCGAGGCCAGCTACATTCGGGACGTTGCACCGGGAGAAATCGTGATCATCAATCGGGACGGGCTTCATTCCCTGCACCCCTTCCCCGCGCAACACCCTGCCCAGTGCATCTTCGAGTTCATTTACTTTGCACGACCCGACAGTAATATTTTCGGCCAGAATGTATATCAGTTCCGCAAACGACTGGGGCGACTGCTTGCAGATGAGAACCGAGGTCTTCAAGCCGACCTGGTGACACCCTTCCCCGATTCCGGCAACTATGCTGCGCTGGGATTCGCCGAAGCCTCGCAGATTCCTTTCGAGATGGGGATCATTCGAAACCACTATGTGGGTCGGACCTTCATCCAGCCCAGCCAGGCCATGCGTGACTTCGGGGTCCGCGTCAAACTGAACCCCGTCCGCGAGCTGCTCGACGGCAAACGGGTCTGCTGCGTGGAGGATTCCATCATTCGCGGCACGACAACCCGCACACGCATCACCACTCTGCGGGAGGCAGGCGCCCGACAGATACACATGTTCGTGAGCTGCCCGCCTCATCGATTTCCGTGCCCCTACGGCATCGATTTTTCGACCAAAGGTGAGCTGATCGCCGCCACTCACAGCATCGACGAGATCAGGAAATTCATAGGGCTCGATTCTCTGAACTATCTTTCGCTGGCCGGCTTGCTGAGAGGCGCTGAGGCCCCCGAGAACGACCATCCCTATTGTCTGGCCTGTTTTACCGGGGAATACTCGGTCCCGTTTGGGGAGCCGGTGTCCAAGCACTGCTTCGAGCGGTCCGATTAGACATTTCCCTCAGGCGGTCCGGAGATTCGAATATCCATGAACGAGATCATGCCTGCTGCGTTTTCCGAATGTCCGGCCGATTCGGCCGTCAACGACCAGTCCGACCTCATGGAGATCGCCAGGGAGGTGCTGCGCATTGAAGCGGAGGGCATCCTCCACCTCCTGGAACGAGTGGATGAGTCCTTTGCCACAGCCGCTCAGTGGATTTACGAATCATCGGGGCGGGTGATCGTCACGGGGATCGGAAAATCGGGTATCGTCGGCAGAAAGATTGTCGCCACATTGAGCAGCACGGGCACCCCGTCGTTCTTCCTGCACCCCGTTGAAGGGATGCACGGCGATCTGGGAATGGTCCGCAGCGAGGATATCGTTCTGGCCCTTTCCAACAGCGGCGAGACCGATGAATTGAATGCGCTCATCCCCAGTCTGAAGCGAATCGGCACGCGAATCATCGCCTTCACGGGCCGGATCCCTTCGACCCTCTCCCAACACAGCGACCTGGCCATCTACACGGGTGTTCCCAGAGAGGCCTGCCCCCTGGGGCTGGCGCCCACCACCAGCACGACGGCCATGCTGGCCATGGGTGATGCTCTGGCGGTTGCGCTCATCAGGATGCGTGATTTTCAGGCGGGCGATTTTCGGCGCTTCCACCCCGGGGGACACCTCGGGGAGCGTCTTCAGGTTCCTCTCCGCGAAGTCATGAGCCAGGGAGACGCAATCCCCATCGTCGGCCCCGATGCTCCGGTTCCGGAGGCCTTGCAGGAGATGAGCCGCAAGGGAATTGGTGCGACGCTCATTCTGGGCGATTCGGGAGAGGTCATCGGCATTTACACCGACGGCGACCTGCGACGATCATTGAACAAGTACCCCGATCTGCCGCAGAGGCGCATCCACGAAGTCATGACCCGGAACCCAAGGACCATCCCTTCCGACCATTCGGTGGCCGAAGCCCTCGATATGATGGAGCGCCATCTGATCACGGTGCTGCCCGTGTTGAATGCTCAGGGCCAGCTGGCCGGCATACTCCACCTCCACGACCTCCTTGGCAAAGGCAAGATCCGTTTCATTCGCCAAGGGCTTACAAAGCCGAATGTATAATCAGCTGCTCTACTTCATCGTCGCCCTTCTCGTCTTCACGGTTCAACAGCCGGGCAGCAAGGCGCTGTTGCCGCCGGCGGTGACCCTGTTGGCCTCGCTCGCCCTGTTCGGCACCTACGTGGTCATATGCCGCCTGGCCTTCAAACCATTGAGGCATGCCCTGCACGCCGATGTATCCGTGGCATGGCTCTCTCGAGCCTTCCAAGCCCTTCAGACGCGTCTTTCCCTCCTCGGCCTGTTGTTTCTGGCGTGCTATGCTTTTCTTCTGAATGTCAAATTTTACCTGCAGGCTCTGCCGGGATACCAGTGGAGCCAGACCCTCATGGGAGCCACGGGGATTCTTTTATACATGGTCCATCTGTCGGTGATCTGGGTGATGGGCCACCCGATCTATCAGAGGATCCACGGCTCCACCCGGAGTCGGGCCGCCTATGTAAGGGGCAGCGCGTCCTTTCAGCTGGCCATTCTTGTGCCCTGGTTTCTCATTTCCATCCTTGCAGACCTCCTGGACCTCCTGAAGAAACCTTCGTTCTTCAACTCCGATGCGGGGCAGGTGCTGATGTTTGCATGCATGCTCGGCGCCTTTCTCAGTTTCGGGCCGTCGCTGGTGGTCAGGCTGTGGGGATGCACGACGCTGCCGGAGGGAGCTCTGAGGAACGCTCTCGTCGAATTTTCCGCCCGCCATCGTTTCCGTGTCGGAGACTTCAAACTTTGGCCTCTGCTGGGCGGTGAAATGTTGACGGCGGGTGTCATGGGGATCCTTCCGGGCCTGAGGTACATCCTGATCACACGGGGTCTCATCTCCCTCCTGGACCGGGAGGAGCTCGAAGCAGTCGTTGCACACGAAATGGGTCATGTCAGGCGCTACCATCTGCCCTTCTACATGCTCCTGTTTTTGAGCTTCTTTTATATGAGCCTTTCTTACCATGACCTGTATGCGGACCTGATCTCCTACTCATTCTACCAGAGCGACACACTCCTCGGCATGGCCATGGAGAACAGCTCGACGGCCGCCACACTGTTTTCAATGCTCTATGTCGTACCGATGCTGGCCGCCGTCATCCTTTACTTTCGGTACGTCTTCGGCTTCTTCATGCGAAACAGCGAGCGACAGGCCGATCTCTACGCTTTGCAGCTCATTGGCCACCCATATACCCTCATCTCTTCGCTGGAGAAAATTGCCTACGCCAGTGGAAGCATTCGAGATCTGCCGAGCTGGCACCATTACAGTATCCGCGAGCGCATCGATTTCCTCAGGCAATCCTTCGAGAATCCGACCCTCCAGCGGAGGCACGACAGGAAGCTCTATGGCGCTGCAGCGCTTTTTCTGGGGCTGACGGCCATTCTGACATGGGCCGGACCTCAGCTTGAACAGACGGCGGCGGCCCGGCAGTGGCGACAGCATGTGTGGCTCAAAACCCTGGAGAGCGCTGTTCTGAAGAATCCTGACAACCCCCAGCTCCAAACCATGCTCGGCGGCCTCCTGCTGGAACAGAAGCAGTACGTCGAAGCTGAAAGCCACATGCTGCGTGCTTTGGAGCTCACCCCCGACGACCCGACCCTCCTCAACAACCTGGCCTGGTTGTACGCGACCGCACCACACCCCGTCGCCAATTCCACGGCCGCCCTCCAACTGGCCGAAGAAGCCATCCGCCTCAGGCCTGAGCCTTTCATCTGGGATACGCTGGCCGAGGCCTATTATGTGAACGGCTTCTATGAGGAGGCTGTTGCAGCCATCGATCAGGCCATTCGGAATGCGACCGACAATCGTGACCATTACCTGCGCCAGAAGATGAAGTTCGAACGGGCCCTGGAAGGCCAAACGGAAGAGCCATCGAGTTGATGGCCCTGCACATTGCTTCCGGCATCGGTTTCAGGCGGATCACCCGATGTTGGCGAGATGCCTGCAAACATCGGTATGTGGAAAGTCCCGGCGAGGACTTTCCGACACTGGGGCGCCCCAAAGCCCGTCGCTAGCTAATAGCAATAGTAATATGGAGCTCTGTAGTAGCCGTAATAGGGAGAGTACAGGACACAGGAACTGTAGTAATGGGGTCTGTAGTAGGTGCTTCCGTAGAACGGAGCGAAGAAGCTGAACCCGAAGCTGCTGCGACTCCTGAAGTGACGGTGCCCGAAATGGTGGCGCTTCCCAAAATGTTGCCCCTTGAATCCCCGATGCCCACGAAAGCCGTGGTGACCGCCACGGTGACCGCCTCTGCGAGCCAGGATGATCGTGCCATCGGCTCCAGATCCCGCCTCACCAGGTCTCAGAAGGAGATTCGGTTCAGCCCCCCGGCTATCGAAGGCAGCCTGGTGGGTGCCGTTGTCCAAACCCGGCGAATGGACCACAGCGGCACGAACATTAGAGGTCGCCGCCAGGAACAGGACGGCCGCGAGCACAATCCATTGAATCCTCATGGGATACCTCCCAATTCCCCAGGCCCAAAGCCTTGTCCCGTTTGCACTCGAAATACCTCTTATCCGGGGAAGACCAGGACCTGGAACTCAAAGGGGCGAATCATCGCCCCTCAACAGGAATTCACTGGGAATTCCAGATAACAGACAGTCATTCTCTTCTAACATGTAAGTTAAGGATTCTTCGCAAGTTTCTCAAGTATAAACAGCTCCGAAGCAGAGGCGGTACATATTCCACACGCCGGCATCCACGTATTCTTCTGGCCGGGATACACAGGTCTGGAAACTTCTGGATTCTTGGCCGGGACATCCGGGCGAGAATCGGCGCTGCTTATATGGCTGAAGCCCGAGAAGCAGCGCCGGGTTGGGTCTAAGGCAGGGGTGTTGAAAAGCTAAAAAATGCGGAGGATT
>CAZEOY010000262.1:0-5668 GCA_964513835.1 uncultured Syntrophobacteraceae bacterium | reverse complement strand
CACCTGGCCGCGCCAGTCGAGCATGAGCGCGTCCTGGTAGCCCTGCGCCTCCGCCCAGTGCTTGGAGAGCGTGCAGATCATGTAGAGGCCGGCGGCCTTGCTCTGGGTCGGCGCGGTGTTGGGCGCCGGCCGCCGCCACGCGGAGGTGATCATGCGGATGCCCTTGGCGCGCATCTCGGGCGAGAAGTAGCTCGGCCACTCCCAGGTCGCGATCGCGACGTTGATGCGCGTCTGCTGGGCTGCCACGCCCATCATCTCCGAGCCGCGCCAGGCGATGGGGCGCACGTAGGCGTCGACGATGTTGTTGGCCTTGACGGTGGCGTTGCACGGATCCTTCTGGTGCACCCAGGAGTTTTGGTTCCGGATGTTGGCCATCTCCAGGAGATAGGGGTTCAACCCCGCCTCGCGCAGCGTATCCTGGAAGAGCGGCTCGTGCGTGCGCGGCGTACAGGCCGCCACGACGATGCGGTTGAGGCCGTGCTCCCTGATCTTCTGGGCGATGAGATCCTGCGTGTCGGTGGAGCAGGTGAAGAGGTTGTTCTCCACCATGACGACATGGGGAAGGCCCTTGGAATAGGCAGCCAGCTCCTGCACGTCGACGACGCTGGCAATGTTGATCCCGCAGGAACAGACGAAGACCCCGATCCGGGGCTCCTCGCCCGAGACGTCCCTTTCAGGCGGGTAGGTCTTTTCCTGGGTCAGGGTTCCCTTGGCGGCGACGAGAGCCCGGGAAGCGTCCGCCGCAGCGGCCGAAGCCTCGGTGACGGCGCGGGGGATGGCCTTGGGCGACCGGAAGGCCCCGGCCACATAGACCCCCTTGCGGGTGCTCCCCGCGGGGTCGAAGCTCCGTGTCACGGCGAAGCGATGGTCGTCCAGCTCGATCCCGACCGTTTCGGCCAGCAACCCGGCATCCCTGGACGCCTGCATGCCCACCGACAGCACTGCCATGTCGAAACCTTCCAGGACGGAACGGCCGTCGGCATCGATGTAGGAGAGAATCACCCCGATGTTGTTCGGACCCGGCTCGATGGAGTGCGGGCGTGCCCGCACGAACCGGATGCCTCGGGCCTTGGCTCCCTCGTAATACCGTTCGAACTCCTTGTTGCAGCTCCGGATGTCCATGTAGAAGATCGCCTGCTCGACCCCCCCCGGCATGTGCTCGGCCGTGACGAGCGTCTGCTTGATGGCGACCATGCAGCAGACGCTCGAGCAATAGCCGTTCCCCGAGTGCTGGATATCCCGTGAGCCAACGCACTGGATCCAGGCGATCTTCTGCGGCTCCCGGCCGTTGGACGGTTTGACGAGGTGGCCCATGTGGGGACCGCTGGCCGAAAGGAACCGCTCGTACTCGATCCCCGTGACCACGTCGGGGATGGTGCCGTAGCCGTAAGTATCGTAAACCAACGGGTCAAACGGCGTGTAGCCGGGAGAGAGAATCATGGAGCCGACGTTCAGGGTCACAATCTCTTCGCGGTCGTCGAACCGGATGGCCCCGGTGGGGCAGAATTTTTCGCAGGCCCTGCACTTGCCCCGCGTGAGATACAGGCAGTTCACCGGGTCGATGGCGTATTTCAGGGGGACGGTCTGACCGTACTTGATGAAGGCCGCCTTGCGCTTTCCCTGCCCCGCGTTGTACTCATCGTCCACCTTTTTGGGACATTTCTCGGCGCAGAGCCCACAGGCGATGCATTTTTCCATGTCCACGTAGCGGGGGGATCTCTTAACTCTGACGGTGAAGTTCCCCTCTTCGCCCGAGACATCGATGACTTCCGAAAGGGTGAGTAACTCGACGTTCAAGTGCCGACCGCACTCGACCAGCTTGGGCGAGAGGATTCACATGGCGCAGTCGTTGGTGGGATAGGTCTTGTCCAGCTGCGACATGACGCCGCCGATGCCGGAGGTCTTCTCGACGAGATACACGTAGTATCCCGAGTCGGCCAGGTCGAGAGTTGCCTGGATGCCGGCGATCCCCCCCCCGACGACCAAAATGGATCCGACTGGTTTCTGGTTCATGAGCTTTGCGTGTCCTCCTTGCATCGTTGCCGTGAAAGGTTTCGAGTTTCGAGTCTCGAGTTTTGAACTATGCATAGCGGGCGGCCTGCCGGTTGGTGTAAGCCCCTCAACCAGCCGCAGCAGCGGCCTTGAGGTCCCCTGGACCGATGCGCTCCGCAGCGCCCACCCGGTCCATGAGCCACTGGCATGCCCCGGAGACGGCGCCCTGGACCTCGGGCGTGAGACCCGGCCGGACCAACTCGGGGATGCAGCCGGCCTGTACGGCCAGAATATGAACCTGGATGCCTGCAGAATCGCGCAATTCCTGGAGCATGTTCACGGAGGGAAACTGGTGGAGGGAAAAGTCAACGGATTTGGCGGCCGGCAATTCCCGGATATCCACTTCAAAAAGCTCTCCGGGGGAGCGGGTCGGGTCGGATACAGCGTCCACGATGAAAATGTGCGAGGGGTGACGAGGTGAGAGGAGGAGGTCGAAGAGGAGGTCGCTGATGCTGGTTCCGACGTCGAAAGCCCCGACGGCAGCGGGGAGGCGGTGGTGCCGGTGGAGATGCTCGATCACTTCGGGTCCGAAGCCGTCGTCTCCGAAGAGGATGTTGCCGCATCCGAAGATGAGAACCGGTTTGGTGAAGAGTTCTTCGATCACAGGGCTCCTTTCGCGCGAGGCACTCTGAAATTGTGCGAATTGTGCATTAGCAATAGATGCACAATGTGTCAACGAAAAAAATCGGCCACTCGTTCCCTTCGGTGGAGGACTTCATCCTCCACAAGCGAATGCGCTGCAGCACGACTCTGTCATTGAGCTCGAGAAGCGGCGTACTTGGATACAGCCTGGATGCCGGCTGTCCCGGGATTGCGAACCCAGGTGCGGCTTCAGACGTCCTTGTGGCATTCTTCCACGAGGCTGTCCGACATTACCTTCCTGCCATCTCGAACACAGCACAGCGGAGAAAGATCATCACAACTCGCAAGGTTGTGAGGAACGAGATTTCTCGCTATCGCTCGAAACGACGGTTCTCGGACAATCTCCCGGCCGGAAACCAGATGACCCTGTGCAAGACGCGAGGACTCTCCCCCGTCCCAAGTGCAACTCCACAGCATTGCCCCCTCTGAAGGCGAAACAGGGATTTTCGTGGGGCGAGACTTGATGGGGCGAATGCCTTCTGTGCATTCTAGCCGGTCATCCGGGAATGCACAAAAGGCTGGATCGCAAATCGGAATCAGATGTGAGACTTCAGCCTCAAGCTGAGATGAAGGCAGGGCAGGTACTCAAAGCAATCCGCCTCACTTGCCGAGGCGGGCGAGCTCCAGGGCGAGGCGCCGGAGGTGCGTCTGCTCCTCCTTGACGAGCAGGCCGATCATCTCCTGGTCCTTTTTGTTATCCGTGGCTTCCTGCATGGACAGGAAGAAGATCACCGAGTCCTTTTCGAATTCGATGGCCATCTTCAGAGCGTCCCGGACATTCTTGAGCTCCGCCAGCGATGCCTGGAGCGTTTCGTCGGACGTGAAGACGTGCTGGTCCGCCATCATCTTGAGGTACGCTTCCATTTCGTTTTCGGGGAACCACACCTCGGAAGTCTGAGGCTGGGCCGGCAGCTGAGCCTTGAGCTCCTCAAAACGCTTCTTGTGGTCCACCTCCTGGACGGCCAGCTCTTCGAAAAGCTTCTTCACCACAGGATCGTCGATGACCTTCACCGCATGATCGTAGAACTTCTTCCCGTTTTCCTCGATCTTGATGGCAACTCGGAATACTTCGGCAGCATTGAAATTGAAGATCATGTTTCGAGCTCCTCTCAGGCCCTGCGGCTACGCTTTCTCAAAATCGCTCTTGGAAGCGCCGCAAACGGGGCAGACCCAATCCTCGGGCAGATCCTGGAAGCTGGTCCCGGGAGCCACTCCAGAGTCGGGGTCCCCCGTGGCCGGGTCGTAGATGTAACCGCAGATCTGACAAATGTACTTGTCCATCATCTCTCCTTGCGTTCAACAATCCTCGACTATTCCTTTTCGAAATCGCTCTTCATGGCGCCGCAGATGGGGCACGTCCAGTCATCGGGCAGGTCCTCGAATTTCGTCCCGGGAGCCACTCCAGAGTCGGGATCTCCCTTGGCCGGGTCATAGACATACCCACACACCTGGCAGACATAGCGAGCCATACATCTCCTCCTTCACGGTTGGGGTTCAGATCGGTGCCGGGGTCTTTTCAGGTCCAAAACATCCCTTCTTATAAACATCTCAGCGGATCTCCACAACAGCTCAGTGCATTTTATGGCGCTGCCACACCCATCGGAGCCGAAGGGCGTTGCTCACGACCGAAACCGAGCTCATGGCCATGGCCGCAGCCGCAAACATGGGGTTGAGCAGAATTCCGAAAAACGGATAGAGTACCCCGGCGGCGATGGGAATGCCGAGGGAGTTGTAGAAGAAAGCCCAGAAGAGGTTCTGCTTGATGATTTTCATAGTGAGCGACGAAAGATGGATGGCAGCGGGCACCAGGCGGAGATCGTCCCGCATGAGGGTGATGTCGCTGGCTTCGACGGCGATGTCGGTCCCCGCGCCGATGGCAATACCCACATCGGCCGCGGCGAGGGCCGGGGCATCATTGATGCCATCCCCCACCATGGCGACGACCTCGCCCGACTCCTGAAGCCGGCGGATCTCTCCCGCTTTTTCCCCCGGGAGAACTTCCGCCAGCACCCGCTGCACTCCAAGCTCCCGTGCGACCACCCGGGCTGTTTCCTGCCGGTCCCCCGAAAGCATGGCCACATTCAAGCCCATGTGCTTCAAAGTCTCAATGGCTTCGCGCGAGGATTCCCTCGGAGCATCGGCCAGGCAGAGCGCTCCGACGGCCTTTCCCTGGACCGCCACGAAGACGCACGTCCTGCCGACAGCCAGCTGCGCTTCAGCTTCCCTGGTGAGGGAGGCCATGTCCACTCCCTTCTCCTTCAGGAGCCTCGCGCTCCCCACCAGCACCTCCTGCCCCTGGACCTCACCCCTGGCACCCAGCCCGGCGAGAGCTTCGAATTCGAACACCGGCTCCAAACGCTCCTCCTCCTGGTGGGCTCTGCTCACAATGGCCCGGGCCAGCGGATGCTCGGAGACCGCCTCCAGGGAGGCCGCCCATTTCAACAGGCTGCCCTGGTCGGTATCCCCCACGGTGAGCATGCCCGTCACATCGGGCTTTCCCCTGGTGAGCGTGCCCGTCTTGTCAAAGACCACCGTGGTGAGATGGCAGGCCTTCTCCAGGCTTTCGCCCCCCTTGATGAGGATGCCGCTCTCCGCCCCGAGCCCCGTTCCGACCATGACGGCCGTGGGAGTCGCGAGCCCCATGGCGCATGGGCATGCGATGATCAGAACCGACACGAAGTTGAGCAGGGCCCGGCTGAGGTCCGCATCGTCCACCACGAACCCCCAGACGACAAAGGTCGCCGCCGCCAGGACCATGACCACAGGGACGAAGATGGAAGCCACCTTGTCGGCGAATCGCTGGATAGGGGCCTTGGAGCCCTGGGCCTCCTCCACCAGGCGGATGATCTGAGCCAGAACGGTCTCGGCACCGACCTTGGTGGCCGTGAACATGAAGCTTCCGCCCTGGTTGACGGTTCCCGCGAAAACCTCGCTTCCCGTCGTCTTGTTGACGGGCATGCTCTCGCCCGTGGGC
>CAZEOY010000261.1:2473-5678 GCA_964513835.1 uncultured Syntrophobacteraceae bacterium | reverse complement strand
GCGATCCACGGCATATGCCACGGCGAGGTTCCATTCGGGAGAGTCTTCCCCGTGGGCGACGATCAGAATCCCGGGGTTCTTCGGCCCATGTTGGAGCGGGATACGGCGAAGATTCCTCACACTCTCCCATGGCACAGGGCCGAGATTGGCTCCCGCCAGCCCCTCGAGGTGGTTGAGTCGGATGTAGGGCCATCCCTCCCTCATGTGCCGGACGCAGATGTCCCACTTGTCATCGTCGGGCAGGGTGTTTTCCGGAACGATCCAGCTCAGACCGGTATCAAGGTCGATGAAGATGTCCGTGTGCTTATGGGCGACTCGTTCGCGCAACCGGGCATGGAAGGGGTTTTCGATGACACCGCCCTTCAGTGCCGGGTAATGGGCCAGGAAGGGGCTTGCACCCCGGGGAAGCAGCCCGGCCTGGGACGTGGCGATGCCGTAACGGTTGGGGGAGAAGCGGAACCCACCGATGGTCACCTGGTCGTCCGTTTCATGATCGGGAATGGAGATCTTGAGATCCGCCGGCGGAGCGTCGGGGTCCAGATACGAATCCACATCGCCCGTCAGTTTGCCGCTGATGATGTTGCGGGTGATCAGAGCCGTCATGATGGCCAACTTGGCTGTGCGTACATCATCCGCGGAGGAGCTGCCCCGCCCGGCCTGCTGAACAGCATGGCGAATGAGCTCCCCGTAGAGAAGCGTCTTGAGCGGCTGAGCATCTGCCGCCGCCAGCGCCGCGGTGGAAACCGCGTCCATCCGCACTCTCGGGAGCAGCCTGCTCACGACGCATTTCTCGAAGATGGCGCCGCCCTTGAAACGGACGCCGATCTCGGCCGTTGTCCAGCTTTTGGGAAACGAGTCGAATCGAACCGTGTAGTCCGAGTCCACACGGCCCATGATGGAACCGGAGCCGCCCACCCGGGCCACGGCTTCCAGCTGGGAGGCGTCCTTGCCGGCCGCTGTGATCAGCTCGATGGTTTCAGGGGAAAGGTGAGCCACAGGTGGCACTCTCGTGAAAAGCGGATTACCCGGGCATGAATGGACAGGGTTTTGAAAAACGCTCAGGAACATGGACGTCGCCACCAGGGTAAACAACAATTTTCGGACGAATCTTTTCTCTTTCATCTGCTTGTCCCCTCCTGGGAATAGAAGCTTGGGTGGTTGGATGAGTGCAGCTCTCTTTGAACCTGGGTGTGATCCGACCCAAACGGAAGACGACTCATCATCGTGCGCGTCAACACCAACACTGCTTTCTCCTTTCTCTCATTGCATCGGTTGCATAGGGGCTACCACAGCCCGCCCCCGCCCGGGTCGGCTCCTGAAAGAAGAAACCCATCGGTGTCGGCAGGCGGCGACACCCTTCCGGTGCCACAATCAGGCGAGGTCGCACCGGACCAAAAAAAAGGCGCGACGCAGCCCTTTCGAGCTTGTGCGTCACGCCTTCACTGCCTTCGCATTCCCCGTTGTTGGGAATCGAAGATCGTAAGGATTACCAAACCTATTTAGTTCTCTCTAATTTCGCTTCCAATACCTTTGCGGTATGCCCTTGTCAAGAAATATTCTGCACCATGGAGACACCGCTGGATCGAAGCGCTGCGACAGGATGTGGTTCCCCGGCGGATACCGGATACCGTCCAAAACCTGTCGAGAGCTCATCACGACAACGCCAAACAAAACCTCGGAGCCGAATGGCATGCACCGCCACTTCCGGTGGCCGAAAGCCCATTCCATCGACTCTGCTCCGCATTGGGAGCGAGACGGTCCGCGGTCAGTAGTGGTATCTAAGCTGTGCAAGATGGAGGGCGTCCTTCTCGACTTTGTAGACCATCCGGTGTTCATCCGTTATGCGTCGTGACCAGTATCCGGACAGAGCATGCCTCAGGGGCTCGGGCTTACCAATCCCCTCGAAGGGAGTGCGTTGTATTTCCTTTATGAGCTTGTTGATGCGCTCAAGGATCTTTCGGTCGGTCCTTTGCCAATAGAGGTAATCATCCCAGGCATGCTGGGAAAAAATGATCTTCACTCGATCAACTCCCGCTCAATGCCGCGACCGGACTCCAATTCGACAATGGACTCCAGGAGCCTTCGAGCATTTTCGGGGCTTCTGAGCAGGTATGCGGTTTCTTCAAGGGCCTGGTAGTCTTCAAGGGACATCATCACGACTGAACGTTGGCTTTTACGTGTAATGATGATCGGAGAGTGGTCATCACAGACCTTGTCCATGGTTTTGGCAAGGTTACCTCGAGCTTGGGAGTAAGTTACAGCGTTCATTCCTGGTCCTCCTGTAGTCATGAATTGTACTAAATATTGTACAATACAGTTTGCCTCCTAGCAAGCGCCTTCAGTCGGATACGAACAACCCGGCTCACATACGGTGGCATTACCTGCAGTTCCTTAGTTCCACTTCATCACATTTCCACAGGGATCAAACCCTGTGGAAATAGCCCCTGAAAAAGCTTCGGCAAGTAGGCCAGTTTGGCCGGTCAACGATAGGACAGACAGAAGTCCGCTCGATTTCTCTCTGCCTGGAGTCTCAGAGCCTCTATGACCGGAAAAAAATATCTGGCCAAGTCTGTTACCATGCTCCGCAGCTGGTGGGAGGAAATCCTCAACTACTTCATGGAACGCATTACCAAATGGATTCGTCGAGGGGCTCAATGGCGCTTTGAGGGCCATCATGCGCATCGCCTTCGGATACAGAAATTTCTACAACTTCAGGCTGAGGGCATTCGCCCAAGACTCCGACCGAAGGGAGAAATCCTGAGATCCCTCACATGCGTTCGGGATGACAAAAGCTCGAATTGAAAACGTTCGCGGAAATAGACCCGTCAAGCGAAAGACGCCAACCTAAGCGCACATGACCAGACCACGCGGCTCGCAACGAGTTGATCAACACTTCCGGGGCCTTCACCTCACCGGCCGGCGGCCCGCTGCCTGGGCGGCACCGTCCCGGGCCAGTCGACCACGTAGCGGTAATCCTTGCCGCTGCTGACGATAATCTCCTTCTGGCCCTTCTTCAGGAAGCGCATTTCGATCCGGAGCGCGCCATAGCCTTCATGCAGAAAGAGGTCCCGGTGCAGATCGAAGACCTTGTGCTCGATCGCCTGATGCTCCTCGGAAAGCTCCAAATCCCCCCCCCCCCCCCCGGGGGGGGGGGCCGGGGGGGGGGGGGGGGGGGGGGGGGGGGGGGGGCGGGGGGGGGGGGGGG
>CAZEOY010000261.1:0-2463 GCA_964513835.1 uncultured Syntrophobacteraceae bacterium | reverse complement strand
GCCACGTCCGGATTACCCTTCTGATCTCGCGGCTCCCACCCAGGCCGGCGAGCTTCTTCCCCTGCCGCCGTCCCGAGGGCATAGCGGCTCAGCAATGCCGTCAAAGACACGGCAAAGTAGTGTAAATGGAAAATGGCGTTTCGCCTTCACTCTCCACAGGCACGAAAAAAAAGTGCCCAAGCTCGTAAGACACTCCGAAAAGAATTAGAAATGTCTAACTATGGGAAAAATGTTTAAAGAAAAAAATGCGAGTCATCAATCATTTCTTTGGGGCTAATTATATTCGTCCTCACCCTCAGCAGGGCTCACTCCCCGCGGTGCCCTACGGGGAGTGGAGGAGCAGCAGTCCCCCGATCGCCGCAATGGCCAGCTCTCCCCCCAGGGACAGGGCCGCCCCGGTCACCCGCAGGAGCCCCCGCCTTCTGGAAGAGGCCCCGAGGATCGCTCTGCGTGCTGCGATGCTGGCCACGGCAAAAGCGCTCGTGGTGAGGCCCATCCCGAGAGCGATGGCGCCCATGCCACCTCCCCTGAAGAGGACCAGGAAGGTGAAGACCACCGCCACGGCGGAGCCGACGTGCACGAAGGTGATGAGGTTCGCCATGAGGATGCCCTGGAGGCAGCTCCCTTTGCCACTGGGAAATTCTGGAAAGAATCGGCTGGAGCAGGTCGGAAGGTGTCGCCGCCACCGCCCCCAGTTGGTCCTCTCCCGCGACGTCCAGGGCACCGGCATGGTCGGGACGACTCTCCCCCCGGCGCTTCCCCTTCCGAGCCGCTCTGCCTGGAACTCCCTAGGGAAGGATCTGGAAGGGCGGCCCGCTCGGAGCACGATTGCTTTGAGCCTGCGCGTTAACATCGGTTCCCCAGCATCACCGTCATCCCCGCATGCTTCAGGCGGGGATCCATGCATCTGAGCACCTCCGGATTCCCGCAGGTTACATGCGGAAATGACGATACAGTCGATTACTCCATTGCGTGGATATGCAATCAGTCATTCGCCCGCAAATCCATGTTGGTTCTGCTGGCAACGCTCTTCTTCCAGGGATGGCGCGGCCGTTTGCGCGCCGGGAGCGGACCACTCCGATGACTTGGAATCCAGGTTCAGGAAGCTTCAGAAATCTAGAACCGAAAGGCAAGCCCCGCCAGGATGGCATAGTCCGCTTCAGGTCGCGTGAGGCCGGCCTTCACGCCCACATCCAGGTCCAGGTTCTCCAGGACGGGGAAGATCATGCCGCCCAGGGCGAATACGGCCGGCGTGTCGCTTTCCGTGTCCGTGTTGCGCTCGGCGCCGACGTTGGCGACGAGCTTGAGCCTCGGGGCCGCTTCGAATTCCGAGGCCAGGGAAAAAAGCCAGATGTCTCGTTCCTCGATGGCGCTGGATTCGTTCCTGCCGTAGCCGGCATTGAAGTGAAAGGCCCACGGCTCGATCTCCTGGGTCGCGATGAGAAAAAAGCTCCCGCCGACTTTTCCCGCTCCGAGGCCCTTGTCATCGTCACCCGTTGGAATGGAAATACCCGGTTTGGCCGCCAGGCTGAATCCCTGGCATTCGTAGAAGCGCCACTTAACCTCGATGCTCAAGTCGGAGATGCCGTTTTCCCGGTTCTTGACGCCCTCTTCCCGGGTGCTGATGAACTGGTAAGGGAGGGCCACCACAAAATCCACACTGTCGATGATGCCGTAGGAAAGCACGGGCTCGATCTGATGCACGTCTTCTTTGACGCCGCCCGAATCTTCGTGAGTGAATTCGTAGTTGAGCTCGATCTGAAACTTTCCCTTACCCTGCGTCCCGGTGTCATCGGTGATGAGGGGGTGCGCTGCATGGCTGATGCCGGCAAAGACGAGGGAAAACAGGAAAACTCCAATGGCGATTCTCGGCATTTCACATTCCTCCGTGGTTCGGTTGACGGTGGTTTATTACTCTTGAGTGCTCTTCAGTTCTGGAGAAGGTTCTGAGTCCCTCCTGGATTGACAGTCGCACCCCGAGCAGTTGCCTTTTCCGCTGCAACAGCGTTTTTGGGGAGTGATGAGGATGCGACACCCCTCGGGGGCCATGTCGAGCCCTTTCACACCCTTGAACACCAGCCGGGCAACGGGGATCACGGCGTCGCATTCGAGGCTCGCTTTGAAGGTGTCCGCAGCCTGCGGAAGGACATCCCGCAAAGCCCCCGTATCCAAAAAAACGAGGCCTGCTCCTTCATGGCGCTCGCGCAGGAGATCGAGAAGCTCTCGAACGCTTTCGCTGTCGAGATGTCCCCTGGGTTGAACATGCAGATTGCCCCGGCTTTCTCTGCAATGGATTTCGAACGGTGAATGGCTCATCGATTCCTCTCCCTTGAACGTGTATCCGTATAATGGGGTGGCGCCTCTGACGGTTGATCAGGCAGCACCACCACTCGGGCTGAAGCCGTGACCGGTTTTCGTTGGGTACGGTGAACCCGTATCCGCGCTGTGACCGGAATAGGGGCC
>CAZEOY010000260.1:3300-5685 GCA_964513835.1 uncultured Syntrophobacteraceae bacterium | reverse complement strand
GTTTCCTTGCCGAATTCATTGAGGCTGTTGACCCCCGAATTCACGATCTTGACGTGATCCGGCACCGGTTCCTCAGCGGCAACACATTCGGCCAGGCTTGTGCCTTCGGCGGGCGGACGGCCGATGAGACGCCCGTAACGGCCTTTGGACCGCCACGCTTTGCCGGCCGCCTTGACTTGGACCCGGTGTGGACCGTTGGGTGAGGCGGTAGTGTAGCTCAAAGTATGGGCTGCCGCATCGCCGCCGTCTCTCACGGCCACGACCCCGCATGACAAGGCCTGCGCCAGGTGGGAACGAATCACCGGATAGGCCTGCCCGGTTGTGTAGGTGAGCTGTTTTTGGCGGATCGCTTCGTCGCCCGTGCCGGACATGGCAAGATGCACGTGGCAATCGATGAGACCCGGCAGAATGGTGCTCTCTGAAAAGACCAGCAGCCGGTCCCCCAAGGCCAGCTTGTCTTCGAGCCGCATCCTTTTGAGCAGGGCGACCTTTCCATTCTCGATCTGGATGAGCACATCGCGTCGCACGGGACCGCCCGTACCATCGATGAGCCATCCCGCCCATACATAGAGCGTCGAATCCATCAATTTCCTTCCATGAGTGACCAATCACCAAGACTGCTCGAGCCTTCCTACCGTCTTCATGATGCATTCAGTTCATCGCTGAGTCAAACCCCGGCATGAGTGGGGTGATGGGCCTAGAAATCCCACGACTATAGGGATTTTGGCCATGAAAAGCAGGCCATCTCACTATGGACATTCTCCCAGAAAGGGCTATTATTTCTTTGAATATGCCGGCTCCTGAACCGTTGCCGGCTTCTGATTCAACGTACATATTCGTTTGCAGTTATTCCTTCCGCCCTATGCCCGCGGGGGCATTTCGCTCGTCAAAGGGATTTTCGCCGAACGTGTCAGCAGCCGCTGACGGATTGAAGGACCGAAGCATGCCCCCCTGGCGCACAAGAGCTTGAAGGGAGGTGCTCAGTTGCCTTGGACGCCCATCAAGAAGCGAACGGATTTGTGGAAGGTTCCGCCCAATTTAGGGGATTATGCACAAACCCGCGGATCTTTTTCCTGGGATGACATTCGCCTTGAACTCGACGGACTTCCCGACGGAAAGGGCCTCAATATCGCTCACGAGGCGGTTGATCGCCATGCCGCAGGTCCGCTCCGTGACCATCTGGCCCTCCGCTGGCTGGGGAGCGATGGGGCCGTTATCGATTTCACTTATGGCGATCTGAGGACGCTGAGCAATCGTTTTGCCAATATCCTCAAGGGACTGGGTATCGGCCGGGGTGATACCGTTTCTGTTCTGGCCGGTCGCATTCCTGAGCTCTATTGGAGTGCTCTGGGGACTTTGAAAAACACCAGTGTGTTTTGCCCCCTGTTTTCGGCTTTCGGACCGGAGCCCGTCTATCAGCGCCTGAGCCGGGGGGACGCGAGAGTCCTGCTGACCACCGAACGGCAGTATCGACAAAAGGTCAGCAGCCAGACGGAGGCTCTCCCCCGATTGAATCACGTGCTCCTGGTGGATGTTGAAGACCACCGGGGGGGCGGCCTGTGGTCGCTTCCGAAGCTCATGGCGGAGTCGTCCGACGAGTTCTCCATTCCTCCGACGGACCCCGAAGAGACGGCCCTCCTGCACTTCACGAGCGGCACCACGGGCCTGCCCAAAGGGGCGATCCACGTTCACAACGCCGCCCTCATTCACCATATGACCGGCAAGTATGTCATGGACTTCCATCCCGGAGACGTCTTCTGGTGCACCGCGGACCCCGGCTGGGTCACGGGCACTTCCTACGGGATCATCGCCCCCCTTCTCCACGGAATCACCAACATCGTCGACGAAGCGGAATTCGACGCGGAGCACTGGTGCCGCATTCTCGAATCCGAGAAAGTCAATGTCTGGTACACGGCACCCACGGCCATCCGGAGGCTCATGCGGCTTGGCGTCGAGCCGCGTCTCACCCATGATCTCTCTCGTCTCCGCGTCGTTCACAGCGTCGGAGAGCCGCTCAACCCCGAGGCCGTGGTATGGGGCCAGGAAGCCCTCGGCCTTCCCATCCACGACAACTGGTGGCAAACCGAAACGGGCGGCATCATGATCGCCAACTTCCCATCGATGGAGATTCGCCCGGGCTCCATGGGACGCCCTCTGCCGGGCGTCGAGGCGGCCATTGTCCGTCGAATCGGCACGGACACCGTCGAGATCATCGAGGAGCCTGGAGTCCAGGGAGAACTGGCCCTCAGGCCCGGCTGGCCTTCCATGTTCCGCGGCTATCTCCACGACGAGGAGCGGTACCGGAAATGCTTCGTCGGTGGCTGGTACCTGACGGGCGACCTCGCCAGGCGCGACGCCGACGGCTTCTTCTATTTCGTGCTGCGC
>CAZEOY010000260.1:0-3290 GCA_964513835.1 uncultured Syntrophobacteraceae bacterium | reverse complement strand
CCTCCGGGCACATGGTGGGACCGTTCGAGGTCGAGAGCACGCTCATGGAGCACCCCTCGGTAGCTGAGGCGGGAGTCATCGGGAAACCGGATGCCCTCATCGGGGAGATTGTGAAGGCTTTCGTGGCCCTGAAGCCCGGAATCGCCCCGAGCGACGAGCTCCGACTGGAGCTCATCGGCTTTGCGCGAAAGAGGCTGGGGTCCGCCGTGGCACCCAAGGAAATCGAATTCCAGGCCAATCTGCCCAAAAACAAGGCGGGTAAGATCATGAGGCGGCTGCTCAAAGCTCGTGAGCTTGGCCTCCCGGAAGGGGATCTCTCGACACTGGAGACAGGCGAATGAAAACGAAGAGCAGAGGAAGAAAGAAGCCTGAAGCGCTGGACCGGGATCATGCGCTGCATCTGCTGCATTCCATGATCCGCATTCGGCGCCTGGAGGACAAGTGCGCCGAGCTCTACAGCGCCATGAAGATCCGAGGATTCCTGCACCTCTACGATGGCGAAGAGGCAGTGGCCGTCGGGGTGTTGGAGGCGCTGACACCCGAAGACGCCATCGTCGCCACTTACCGTGAGCACGGTCACGCGCTCATTCGCGGCGTGTCCGCAGGGTGCATCCTGGCCGAGATGTACGGGAAGCAGGAGGGCTGCAGCCGCGGAAGGGGGGGCTCCATGCACCTTTTCGATGACAGGACGCGGTTCTATGGCGGGAACGCCATTGTGGGCGGCGGATTGCCCATCGCCGTCGGTCTGGCTCTTGCGGACAAAATGCAGAATCGCTCGCGTGTGACGTGCTGTTTCTTTGGTGACGGCGCCGTCGCCGAAGGCGAATTCCACGAGAGCATGAATCTCGCTTCGCTCTGGAAGCTTCCGGTTCTGTTCGTCTGCGAGAACAACCTGTATGCCATGGGAACGGCCCTGAGATACTCCGAGTCGGTCACGGATCTCACACGGAAGGCAGCGAGCTACGATGTAACGGCGGAGGCTGTGGACGGGATGGATGTGCTGGCGGTGGAGGCGGCGGCGAATAAGGCGGCCGCGTCCGTCCGGGCAGGTGAAGGACCCTGTTTTCTGGAATGCCGCACGTACCGGTTTCGAGCCCACTCCATGTTCGACCCGGAGCTTTACCGGACGAAAGCGGAGGTCGAAGAGTGGAAGCAGCGCTGTCCCATTGAAACATTTGTGCAGAAGCTGAAGAACGAAGGACTCCTGACCGAGGAAGAAAGGGAGGCTATGGAGCGGGAGGTCGCCCGGGAGATCAACGAGGCCGTCGCCTTCGCCGAGGTCTGCACCTGGGAGCCGCTGGAGGATCTGACCCGCTTCGTCATGTCGGAACGGAGGACAGCATGAGCAACAGTGCAGGATCGATGCAGAAGCTGACCTACCGGGACGCCGTCCGGGAGGCCATTCGGGACGCCATGCGAAGGGACGACAGGGTTTTCCTCATGGGCGAGGACGTAGGCCGCTATGGCGGCTGCTTCGCCGTGAGCAAGGGGCTTCTTGATGAATTCGGCCCCGAACGGATCCGTGACACCCCCCTTTCGGAATCCGGCTTCGTAGGGGCCGGGATCGGGGCGGCCCTCGGCGGCATGCGCCCCATCGTCGAGGTCATGACGGTCAATTTCAGCCTTCTGGCCGCAGACCAGATCGTGAACAACGCGGCGACCTATCTTCATATGTCCGGCGGGCTCTTCAACGTGCCCATTGTGATTCGCATGGCGACGGGCGGGGGGCGGCAGCTGGCCGCCCAGCATTCCCGGAGTCTGGAGGGATGGTACGCGCACATCCCCGGAATCCGCGTGCTGAGCCCGGCAACCGTGGAAGACGCTCGCGGGATGCTTTGGACGGCTCTCGAGGACCCCGATCCGGTCCTCATTTTCGAGAATGCCGGACTCTACAACATGGAAGGACTGATTCCCGAGGACGCCGGACCCGTCGACATCGATTTCGCCCGCGTTCGACGAGCCGGCAGGGATGTCACCGTCATCAGCTACTCGGCCAGTCTCATCAAGTCACTGGAAGCCGCGGAGATCCTCTCGAAGGAGGGAATCGAAGCGGAGGTCATCGATTTGCGGACCCTTCGCCCCCTGGACGAGCGGACTTTCCTGCAGTCGGTGGCTCGAACGCACCGGGCTCTCATCGTGGATGAAGGATGGCGGAGCGGCAGCATCTCCGCGGAGATCAGCGCGCGCATCATGGAAGGCGTTTTCTACGAGTTGGACGGACCCGTTGAGCGGCTTTGCAGCGCCGAGGTTCCCATGCCTTACGCCAAGCACCTCGAGGACGCAGCGCTGCCCCAGGTGGACAGAATTGTTGAAACGGTCAGAAGGATGGTGCGGACCAATGGCTGAATTTCGCATGCCCAGTCTGGGCTCGGACATGGTGGAGGGCACGCTCCTCGAATGGCGGGTCAAACCCGGGGACCGTGTCCGGCGCAGGGACGTCATCGCCGTGGTGGACACGGACAAGGCCGCCATCGAAATCGAGGTGTTCGAGGACGGCATTGTCGAGGCACTGCTCGTCCAGCCGGGGGAGAAAGTCCCCGTCGGAACGGTCATGGCCGTCATCCGAACGGAGGGTGTAGAGATCCCTCAGGCACAGACTCCAGGAGCGTTGCGTCCTGAGCCTTCACCCGTCGAGATTGCCGCTCGGCAGCCAATGGGAGAGGAACAGCCCCCCCCGCTGACCGCTCCTGTTCACCTCCCACCCACTCCTCCGGCTGCAGCGGAGCGCATCAAGGCGTCGCCTTATGCGCGAAGGCTTGCAGGCGAGCATTCCATCGATCTGAGGAATCTGCAGGGAACCGGCCCACAGGGCAGTATCCGGGCCGAGGACGTGCGCCGTGCGCTGGAAACGGCAGCCAAGCTTCCCCCGCAAGAAACCGCTGCGGTGCCTGCGCAAGGAAAGGCTCCGGGAATAATGGAGGAAAGGGTGGCACCCGCACCCGGAGTGGCGGCGAAGCCTCCCGCCGCGGACGCCCAGGCCGCCATGCGCCGTGCCATTGCCGCCGCAGTGGCTCGTTCCAACCGAGAGATCCCCCATTACTATCTCCAGACGCGGATAGACATGAGCCGCGCACTGGGCTGGCTGGAATCGGAGAATCTCAAGCGCTCCATCAAGGAACGGCTGCTGCCCGTGGTCCCCCTCATCAGGGCGGTCTGCGCGGCCCTCCAGGACGTGCCCGAGCTGAACGGCTACTGGATCGACGATCGCCATCAGCCCCAGGAGACTGTCAACATCGGCTTTGCCATCTCGCTCAGGCAGGGTGGACTCATTGCCCCGGCTGTTCTCGGCG
>CAZEOY010000259.1:0-5693 GCA_964513835.1 uncultured Syntrophobacteraceae bacterium | reverse complement strand
ATGGCGCGCTCCGCAAGAGCGGGACTGCTCGGTAAAATGTGTCCGGTAGTGAATATGTGGACCGGTCTGAGCTCCATGACAGAGTCCTCACCCGGGTTTTCTGAAAGGTGCGTGTCATAACAGCGGATGCGGTTGATAAAACGCTTCCGCCCGGGGGCAGTATACCCTCACGGTAAAAGCAAACGCTACCATCTTTGAAGCGGATCGCCATCCTCGCTTCAGGGGTCATCACTTGTCACATCTTTTTCCCAGACCATTCAAATACAGTCCACTCTCGGCCCTCAACTTCGAAGCCGGTTCTCGGAAGGGATCCCCATCTCATCCGTCGACACGGGGGAGGAACGACGGTTTAGGCGGAACTCTTTTGCTGAATTTTTCATGATCACTCTGTATCATGTGTGCACCAATCACATAGGCCATTAATGCCGGCACGGGCTGTTTCCCGGACTGCCCCAACGAGCACCCGATAACGGCATTTTGAAACCCATATGAAGTGGTACTGACACCGGCCGAGGGTGTGTGATAATACACGCAACCTGGTCGTTGCTGGCTCCTCCCCTCACAGGTGCGCCGACAACTCGAGGACGGAGATGGCAGTCGGGTGGGCCTTCGGCCAGAACCATTCGGGGCCGGCATGAAGCCAGCCCGCATCACCATGGGCACAGCGCGTGGGGTTCTGCCTTCATCCAAATGGGTCCAACGCCCCAGTCCAGTGTCACACCCCGGCAAACTCAGCCGGGGTGCAGGTGTTTTGCCTACGCCGGCACAGCAGGCAGAACAAATGGGTAATGCTCTCGGAACGGCTGCTATCAACGAGCATGCAATGGAGTGGTATATGAAGGTGGTCGTCATCGTCCCGACATATAATGAGAAAGAAAACATTGGACTGCTGATCGAGGCTTTGGAGGAACAGTTCTCAAGAATTGGCCATGACATGCACGTCCTCGTTGTGGATGATGAATCGCCAGACGGCACGAGCGATACCGTGCGTGCAAAGCAGAAGGATTACTCAAATGTTCACATGATCCTGGGGCAGAAGATGGGTCTTGGAGCCGCTTACATCCGCGGTATGCAGCATGCCCTCCATCATCTCGGCGCAGATGTTGTCTTTGAGATGGACGCCGATTTTTCGCATAAGCCCGAGGACATACCCAGGATGATGACGACTTTGGAGAAGGGGGCTGACTTTGTTATTGGAAGCCGGTATGTGGACGGTGGTCATATTCCTGATGAATGGGGCTTTCACCGACGAATGATCTCGCGTGTCGGGAACCTGGTCGCTCGTTACGTGGCCGGGCTTCACAAGATAAGGGATTGCACCGCCGGCTTTCGTGCGATTCGAAAGACTCTGATCGAGAAGATCGACTGGAAAGCGCTGAGGGTGCAGGGATATGCATTTCAGGTTGCCCTGTTGAGTCAGGCCGTTGTGCACAAGGCGGTGATACGAGAAATCCCTGTTGACTTCATAGACAGGACACGAGGTGAATCCAAGCTCGGACTTATGGATATCATTGAGTTCATCACCAATGCATGGTGGATTCGCTTTCAAAACTCCAGGACCTTTCTCAAATTCGCTGCCGTAGGAGCTTCCGGCTTGGTGGTGAACCTTTCAATTTTCACTCTGCTTCTCGGATTCGGCCTGAGCAAATACCTGGCCTCGCCCATCGCCATCGAGCTTTCGATTCTGTGGAATTTCTGGCTCAACAGTATATGGACGTTCAGCTCCAGAGATGTGGAGGGCAGCATTACGATTAAAGGATTGAAGTTCAATTTCGTTTCCTTCATCGCATTAGGGGTGAGCTACTCCACTTTCGTGATGTTGACTCTATTGTTTCCGGACGTCAGACCACAGGTTCATCAGTTGCTTGGTATCCTGCCGGCCACGCTGGTCAATTACTACATGAATTCGTACTGGACCTACCGATAATGTGTGTTCAGCACTCACTATGAAGAGGAAGGGAATTCCTGCGCAGTACTCGTTAGAAAGAAATGGAGCTGTGCGGACCGATCACGGAACCCGGTTCAGCCCGGGAGGACCCAGGGTGAACCGGGGAACGCATGATGGAGAGGTCCGACCTGAGCGCCACAATACACTCCAGGTCGGGGTGTACACAGGAGGTTTCATCCCTGAAACCGCTTCGTTCAGAAAGTTTCAGAAAGGACTCTACCCGTTTCTTGCCTGCAATCCAGCACCCATCGCCTCACCAACTGCGAACGGGCCCCACATCGAGATGAACGAAATCAGCGTAACCTCCCACGCCGCCTGCGCACAAATCCTTGGCAGCCTCCCGGATATCCGCCAGGCGGACACCCTTCAATGAAATGTCGGCGGCCATGCCTTTCAAATGGTAGCTGTTCCTGGCCACGTGGCGATCCCGCCGGCGGAGCATCCGGTTGTAGGCAGGCGAGCGATATCCTGAATAGAGTACGATCGGTCGGCGGCCCGCCTCCAGTTTCCGGTGCACACCATCGAGCAGAAAGAAGAGACTGGGGCTGATGGGAGTCACGCGACCCGTTCGAGGACATCTGAAAAACTGGCTGAGCCGTTTCCAGGCAGCCTGATCCATCTCCCCGCGCGCATTGAGGTATGAGATCTCCAGTGATTCCCGGGTGTTTGCCTTGACGAACGAAAGATGCCCCGTATAGAGCCCCTTCATACCCTCTCCGGGAGTCAGTTGCTGGAAAAGCTCTTTCTGTCGTTTGTCGGTACGATCTCTCCTCAAAGCGATATTGGCCTTGGCTGCCCATGTCGTGTCCGCTAAGGCCACCAGGGACGCGGCTCCCATGGCAAGGGAATAGATCATCTCTCTTCGGGTCATCTCTCCTCCATTTGGATCGACGCAATCGGGCTCACGGGCCGGGTACAAGCAGGGATCGCACCCCGACCGATGCCCCTTCATTGAGACCGGACGAAATCAAGCTCCTCCCCATGGCCTCGTCATTTCATGGGTGCCTACCTGGATCTGAGGTGCCAAACTCGCTGACGCAGCCCAATCCATGTCAACGGATCTGTTTGGTGGACCTCAGGAGCTCATCGCATCAAAGCTGAAGGGTGTGAAGGCGGGGCGCGAATCCGGAAACCGGAGGCGAAGCATTTGGAAGGGCTCGAAAACCCGGCGGGGGGCGCAAGCCATTCATGGATAGCCATCCAGAACAGGATGGCACCAAGCACAGCGGCAAGGGTCGACCGCATGGCATGGGTGAAGAGGCAGGCCAGGCAGGGACTTGGTGGGGAAGCCTGAAGGGCGGAGAGTTGAAACAGGGTCTCCTCGGGTTCGGCGCCGACATAGACCGAGGCGACCGAGCACTCCTGGCACGTGTGGGTGGTATGGACCACCGACGAGAGAAATGCGAGGATCAGTCCGAATAGGGCTGCACTCAGCCGGCGAACAATCTCACACACTCTCCCCGTACTCATCCCGGAAAGAGCCAGGTCATGTCGAGAGTGTTCAGCCATCAAGCGAATCCCACCAATGTATCCAATCCTGTTTTCGAGTAGAAGACGAACCGCGAAGGGGCTCGGCCCAGGGCCCAAACCCGAAGGCCTTCCC
Source organism: uncultured Syntrophobacteraceae bacterium (assembly GCA_964513835.1). Taxonomy (GTDB): domain Bacteria; phylum Desulfobacterota; class Syntrophobacteria; order Syntrophobacterales; family Syntrophobacteraceae; genus JALOOX01. The sequence continues at coordinate 2,142 of CAZEOY010000259.1, read as the reverse complement.
GCAGTTGACGAGACATTCTTAGAAGAAGGCTGCGGCGACTGTCAAGTCTATATGCCGCCCCCAAACGGGCCGGATGAGCCAAAAGACCACCCAGTGCGGCCTCAGGGGCGGCCGAAAATTTTGGGATTGAAAAAGAAATTAGTGGGACCTAACGTTTTCCTGACCCCTGATTTCGCTTCCTTCATTCCTACTCACCACGACAACAGAAGAGCCCCACTGACGGCGATGCCATCCTCATGCAAATCGCAGGTGGGAGCGAATCCCACAGGGACGGGGACGGAGGATTCCAATGACATTTGGCCTCTCCTGCCGCCGCCCCGACGGCATCGAAAACAAAACCCGCAGAGAAACCTGACAACCAAGACACAATGAATCCATGGGGCGATTCTTGTCGGCACGCCGGTTTGCAGTTGTTCTCCCTATCACTGAAGATGCGCCATTGCGGTTCGCAGGTGATCCAACCAGACGTCCACGATCTCAGGATACTCCGCGGTACCCTTCAGAACCGCTTCGCATTTATAACCCCTCTTCTCGAGAACGGACTTCCAGCTGTCCGGCTCCTCACCCGCCATGTCATTCCGGGCATGATCCCCCGCCACAGCCATGAAAGGCAGCAGGTACACCTTCTGAACCTTGCCGGCCTCCAGCCTGGGAAGGATATTCTCCAGATTCGGATAGCCTTCCACCGTCGCCACGTGAATGTTGGGGTCCATCTCCCCGAAGACCTGGTTCATTGCCGAATAGATCGCATCCGAGGGATGATGCTCTGTTCCGTGCCCCATCAGTACCACCGCATCCTGAGGCTTCCTCGTGGACGGGATGTGCCGAATCATGCCCTTCGCCACGCGCACCCGGTCCTCATGGGAGGAAAGAAGCGGCCACGCGACCATGATCTTCTCGAACCCCTCGACCATCTGGCCGAACAATCGCGCGTTCCTGGAGAGGTCATGAAACTCCAGGCCAGGGATGGTGTGCAGAGAGAGGACGGCCACGTGGGTGAACTTCTCGTCCATGAGTCTCGCCAGGGCCATCTCCGGGGAGTCGAGCATCTTGCCCTCCCTAGCCAGCTTGCTTCTCACAATGCCGGAGGTGTATCCCCAGCGGACTTCGGTTCCCGGAAACTCCTGTCTGACGCGTCTTTCCACATTTTCCAGAGCTTTCTGCGCCTCGGGAACCGTGGTTCCGAATGCAGCAAGGAGGATCGCCTTCTTCTCGGCCCGCTTCTCCCCGTGACCTGCAAAACCTGTGGCTGCCCAAATGCCCAGAACTAAAGCAGCAATCCATGCCGTACGCCCCAAATTCTTCAATGTCCCCTCCTTCGTTCAGTCTGACCGGAAGGCCGGGCCAGTCACGGAATTTCCCTGCTCTCCCAGCCTTCCGCGGTCCATGTGTCCTGCTTCACCGCACAGGAATCGTTTGAAAACAACTGCCCCACCCTATCCCCAGAGTCTCATGGGGTTCCCGTGGGGCTCGAAGGCGTCCCTGCTGGAATCATAGGCGGCAGCTACACAGTTGACCCGATGCATGCCTCGGGTGATGAGATGCCACCATCCATAGGCGAGTTCATCTTCCGATGTCGCCACACAAACGGCGGAAACGCCCAGTGAACTGGACGTCCTGCCGAGCTGCCAGGACTCCTGCAGGGGCACATCCTCCTTGCCTTTTGTCACATACAAAACCATGCCCGTCTTCATCTTACACCTCCCTGAAGTGTACGCTCGTCGGCAGGCTCCCCCCGCCAACCCGTTGAAGAATGCGTGGAGAAGAAGAGAATTCCGCACTGCAGGACCCGGAGCCCCTATCAGCAAAAAAAAATCCTTAGAGCTCCTGGCCCTAAGGATTGCACCCTGTTTCGCTTCATCCTCATTGATCCGGTCCGGCATCTCCACGTGCCAAACCAGCTTTCTCCCTCAGGCAGGTCTTCTGACTCACGGATCGTCCTACTCTCCGAGCCTTCCCATTTCGCCGTGGCGATACAGTGGCCTTATCGGATTTCGTCCCCGTTCACAGCGGCGGGACCGTTCCCGAATTCCACGGGATTCCCTTTTAAACAATTGTACCTGATATTAATTATTCAATTGATTTTAAGATTATTCTTTTATATTTTCATATTCTACATATTTTAGATTAATCCTTCTTCAT
>CAZEOY010000258.1:0-5697 GCA_964513835.1 uncultured Syntrophobacteraceae bacterium | reverse complement strand
GAGGGGACGGTTCATGGCTGCGATACTGATCGTGGATGACGACCCCCAGCTGCGGCAGAGCTTTGAGAAGCTCCTGCGGCACGAAGGCCACACCGTGAATGCTGCGGCGACGGGCGAATCGGGCATTGCCCTGGTTCGTTCTCAGCATTTCGATCTGCTCATCATGGATGTGAGGTTGCCCGGCATCAGTGGTTTGGAGGCCTTTCAGGCGGTGCGGGCCATTGAGCCGAGACTGCCCGTCATCATCATGACAGCCTTCGGCAGTACGGAGACGGCCATCGAGGCTACCAAGATGGGCGCCTTCGATTTCGTGCTCAAACCGTTCGACATCCCGGACATTTTGAATCTCATCCAGCAGGCCATCGAAGCCGGGCGGTTCATGCGGTCCCATGTGCAAATGGACCTGGAAGCGCCTCTGGACGGCGGGGGCGCCGACGCTATCATTGGCCGAAGCAAATCCATGCAGGAGGTTTACAAGGCCATAGGGCGCGTGGCTCCCACGGACGCGACGGTGCTCATTCGAGGGGAATCGGGGACCGGCAAGGAGCTGGCGGCGCGGGCCATCTTCCAGCACAGCCTCCGGGCTGAAAAGCCTTTCCTGGTCATCAACTGCGTGGCGATTCCCGAAACCCTTCTGGAGAGCGAGCTCTTCGGCTATGAGAAGGGCGCTTTCACCGGTGCTGCAACGCGCCGCGTGGGGCGCATCGAACAGGCCAGCGGCGGGACGGTGTTTCTGGATGAGATTGGAGATATGCCGTTCAACATCCAGTCCAAAATCCTGCGGCTGCTTCAGGAGAAGAGCATCGAGCGCCTGGGAGGGCGGGAGCCGATTCCCGTGGATGTCCGCATCATCGCCGCCACGAATCGCGATCTGGAGGCATCGCTGGCACAGGGGAAATTCCGGGAAGATCTCTATTACCGGTTGAATGTCGTGACTCTTTGGATGCCACCCCTCCGCGAGAGGCAGGGAGACATCCCTCTGCTGGCTGAATACTTCCTCGGGCGGTTTGCAAGGGAAATGGAGACGTCCAACCCCGGTCTTACCGAAATGGCCAAAGCGGTGTTCCGCTCTTATTCCTGGCCCGGGAATGTGAGAGAGCTGGCCAATGCTGTCCAGAAAGCGCTGATCTTCAGCCGCGGGTGCCCCATCGATGCGGAAGCCATGAACCAGGCCATCGGTGCCGAAGGGCTTGGGCGAGGTCTGGACAACGGGACGCTGGATGAAGCCATTCGACAGTGGATTCGGAAGGGCTTCGATGCCGAGAGCCAGAATGTGTTCGATAACTTGATGGACCGGTTCGCCTCCATGCTCATTCGTGAGGCCCTCAACCTCACCGGCGGCAATCGATCGCGGGCTGCCAAGCTCCTGGGGCTGTCCCGGCCTACGCTGCTCTCCAAGATCGAACGCTACCGCCTGAAGATCGAAACCTCCGTGGCGCCGGACTCCTGATGGGGAAATGTGTGACCGGCGAGACGATGAGATGGCTGCGGTCAGGTTGTCCAACACCTGAACCCCTCTCCATTGCACTCGTTGTGCAGTTCTGTTATTTAGGGATCCGGTATCGGTCCTGGGTCTCAAACTCACTGGATGCTGTGAGCCCCTGACCGCGCGTGTCGGCACTTGTGAGGGGGAGACGGGTAGCGGACCCGGAAAAAGAGCCCGCTAAGAGGTAAGGTATGCCAAAAGCATTCATTACGGGTGCCACAGGGTTTGTCGGCCGGCATGTCGCTGAAGTCCTGCTGGGTCAAGGGTGGCAGCTTCATGCCTTGAAGCGTCCGACTTCCAAACGCTTTTGGGAGGCCTGGTCCGGACTGCGCTGGTTTGAAGGGGACATCCGATCCCCTCTCGATGTCGGCCGCGCCATGAAGGGATGCAGCGTCGTCTTTCACGTGGCCGCAGATTATCGGCTTTGGTGCCAGAACCCCGAGGAAATCTACGAAAACAACGTGCGCGGCACTGAGGTGATTCTTGCCGAGGCCGTCAGGCAAGATGTGGATCGGTTTATTTACACGAGCACCGTCGGTGCCTTGGGGCATCTGGCCAACGGGGCATCTTCGTGCGAGCATACACCGGTTTGCCTGTCTGACATGGTGGGGCACTACAAGCGATCCAAGTATTTGGCTGAAAGAAGGGTTGAGGACTATCTTGCGCGTGGTCTGCCTGTCGTCATGGTACACCCGAGCACTCCCATCGGGCCGGGAGATCACAAGCCGACGCCAACGGGCAAGATGATTGTGGATTTCCTTAATGGCAAGATCCCCGCGTATGTGGAGACGGGACTCAACCTGGTGCATGTACGGGATGTTGCGGTGGGGCATCATCTGGCATACGAGCGAGGAAATGTGGGTGAAAAGTACATTCTGGGGAACCGGAACCTTTCCCTTGCATCCATGTTTCAGCTGCTGGAAAAGCTTACGGGGCGTAAGGCTCCTCGCGTGAAGCTGCCGCACACTGCTGTCTTGATGCTTGCAGCCATGGAGCACACGAGGTCCCGGCTGACCCAGGCCGAACCATTGATTTGTCTCGAGGCTGTCAGGATGGCCAGGCGCCACATGTTCTTTGATGCAGGCAAGGCCGTCGCCGAGCTGGGGCTTCCGCAGACGCCTGTTGAGCGTGCGCTCATCGATGCCGTGGAATGGTATGTGGGCAATGGGTACGTCAAGTGATGCGCTTCGCACCCTCCTCCAATGAGAGGCGACAGGTTTTGTCGGACATCCACCGGGGTTGCTTCTGTCGGGATTGGATGTCTCGTCACGGCTATTTTCCGGTCTATGATTGAGAGAATCAGGAATGCGTTTTCCGCTCAGTCTGTATGTGTCGATGGTCGGCTATCTGATGAAGAATCGACTCCGAGGTGAGGGGCGGTTCCCGCTGGTGCTCATGCTGGAGCCGACTCACCGGTGCAACCTGGCCTGCTCCGGATGCGGGAGGATCAGGGAATATCATGAAACGCTGCATCAGGAGATGAGCCTCAAAGAGTGTATGCAGTCTGTGGAGGAGGCACAGGCTCCCGTGGTCACCATCACGGGAGGCGAGCCGCTGCTTTATGGCCCTGTGGATCGGCTGGTTCGTGCGGTCCTTTCAAAAGGAAAACACATTTACTTCTGTACCAACGGGCTCCTGCTTGAGGAGGCACTCCCCCGGTTCCGGCCATCTTCGAGACTCACCTGGAACGTTCACTTTGACGGCACGGAATCCGTGCATGATGTCATCATCTGCAGGGAAGGGGGCTTCCGAAAGGCTCTGTCCGGAGTGAGAGCGGCTAAGGCGATGGGGTTCCGGGTGAGCACCAATACGACGGTGTATCGTGAAACCAGTGTGGCGGACCTGGAAAACCTTTTCAAGGAGCTCACGGCCGTGGGAGTCGACGGTATTCTGGTGGCTCCCGGCTTCAGCTATGAAGAGGTGACCACCGATGTCTTCCTCACGCGTCGTGAAATCATGGACAAGTTTCGCGAAATCCGCAGATGGCAGCATCGATTTCCCATCATCAGCAATCCCGTGTACCTCGATTTCCTCGTGGGCGATCGTTCTCTCAAGTGTACGCCCTGGGGAAATCCGACTCGAAACCCGCAGGGCTGGAAGTCGCCCTGCTACCTCATCACCGACGGTCACTACCCAACTTTCAGGGAGCTGATGTCTCAGACAGACTGGGACCACTTCGTTTCCGGCAAAGACCCGAGATGTGCGCAGTGTATGGTGCATTGCGGCTACGAGCCGACCATCGTTCGGGAAATGAATGGGCGCGACCTTCTTCGGATGATTCGCTGGAATCTGAATGCCTGAGGTATTGACCCTCCTTGGGTCCACCATCCTTCTGAGACCCTACGTCTTCATCTTTCTGGCCGTTTATGTTTTTGCGGGCACAGTGCACATGGGATGGAGGCGCACTCTGGTCTATATCCCCGTGGGATACGGCTTGGCGTGGATTTCCGAGTATTCATCCATCCACTGGGGATTCCCCTACGGCGACTACTACTATATCCATGATACCGTGGGCAAGGAGCTCTGGGTGCTGGGGGTTCCATTCATGGATTCGCTCTCCTATGTTTTCCTCTCTTATTGCAGCTATGCTGCGGCAATCTTTCTGTTGAGTCCCGTTTGTTTTAAGGACTGGAATGTTTTCATTCTTGAAACGCGTTCGTTGCGCAGGGGTTGGAGTACGCTCGTACTTGGAGCTTTTTTGTTTGTGCTGCTGGATATCATTATCGATCCGGTGGCCCTTCAGGGATACAGATGGTTCCTGGGGCAAATATACGGGTACAGGCAGCCGGGTACTTATTTCGGCATTCCCATGAGCAACTTCGGCGGATGGTTGTTGGTGGGATTTGTATTGGTCGCGGCTCTGCAGAGCCTGGACAGCATCGCCTCCCTGGAAAACCGCACGGCCCGCAGCTACCAACCCTGGCCCTGGGTTTGTCTGACGGGGCCGGCTCTGTATGTCAGCGTGCTCGTTTTCAACCTTTCGGTGACATTCTGGATCGGTGAGCACCTGCTTGGGACCGTGGGTCTCCTGATTCTCTCATACACCGGGCTCATGGCTCTGTTTTTCACCCTGTATAAACAGGCTCGCATCACCCGTACCGATGTGACCGGCCATGTGCAGGACTTTCCCCTCTCGGCCGCCATCCGGTTACTTGACGCCGAACAGTTTGCGGAGTCAGGGGCAGTCGTTGAAAATCCTGTCCATCCGGATCGATTGTCCGACACGGCGCCTTGAACAGCGCTTTCACCGAGATTCGCATCCCGTTCGAGCAGTAACCTTCGCCGAGCAGCCCTGCCTGCGAATTCAGGGTGGAAAAGAGCAGCTTTCATCTGTGATATCAGGAGGATGGGGCATCGGGCCGCTTCTGCGGGGGCGAGCCTTCCGAAACACTCCGGGTACCCGCGTCCCATGTTGCCACCCGAGAGGTCTTCAGAATGGACTTGATCTGTTCGGATGGCAGGCTGACGAGAGCGGCGGCTGCCTCACCCAGGGACCGGGCGGCAGCCCTGGAATCGCGCCACAGGCGAAGAAAGGAGCGGATCAGGCCGGGTCTTCGAAGAACTGTGGCCGTGAGTTGACAGATTTGGATTTTTCCATGGCCGTCAGCGATGGAAGCGAGGTCGAAATCCAGTTCCTCAGCGAGCGTGTCACTGATGGAGCGAAGGGTCACAAATGGAATGGAAGCTTCCCGAGCAAGCTCTGCCAGAGTATAGCTCTCCATATCCACCAGAGCTGGCGTCCCTCCCGCCAGGGGACCCAGCTGCCGTCCGATTTCCCCCTTGGGGACGACACAGGGAGTCGTAACATCGATACAGCTGCGAGCGGATTGAATCGCCTGAAGGATCTGTTCGCATGCCCGACCCTCAATGGCAAGCCCATGGGACTCAATGCCGCGTTTTTCGGGATTCCACCGGCAGAAGCGGTCGCAAAGGCAGAGATCGCCGGCCTGCAGTTCCGGGGTCAGCCCGCCTCCAAAGCCAAGGGAGAGAATCAGGTCGCATCCACTCAACGCTGTGGCCCATTTGAAGAGTCCGGGCAATCGGCTTGTGCCCATTCCCGTTTGGAGCAGCAAGAGTCTGCGATCATTCATTTCACGCTTCCACGCCGAACAGGGCGATGGGATCAAAGGGCCCCACGGACCGGTCTTCCGCATGAAGAGCGCGGTCTCCTGCGGGAGCGCGGCAAAGAGGATGAGCTGCAGCATGGGCGG
>CAZEOY010000257.1:0-5708 GCA_964513835.1 uncultured Syntrophobacteraceae bacterium | reverse complement strand
ACTGCCTGCAGACTGGAAGGGCGCAGTGTTTCGGCATTCGTACAGGAAGCCGTGGCAAAAAAGCTCGCCGAAGAAGAGTCCGCCGCCTTGTTCGACGCGTTTTCTCTGGTCGGCGAAGACCGTGATGAGGCGAGCATCGAGTTTGCTTTGGCGGCCCAGCGTGAGGTGGTGTCGAGTGAAGACTGAAAAGGTGCATCGGGGAGATATCTGGATCGTCGATTGGTCTCCCAGTCGGGGCTCCGAGCAAGCAGGAACCAGACCCGCCGTTGTCGTACAGACTGATGCTGCGAATTTGAATCCTCGCTATCCGAACACCATCGTGGTGACGGTCAGCACGAAAGGCAGACCGGTACCATTTCACCTACCGTTGCGTCCCTCCGATCAAAATGGGCTGAAAGTCGAATCTTTCATCAAGTGTGAGCAGCTGTTGACCATCTCCAAAGACCGGCTTGTCAGGCGTTTGGGCTCTATTGAAGCAGACCAGCTGAAAATGGTCACCGCTTCGCTTCGAACGATTCTGGAAATCTGAGCGGTCCAGGTCGAAAGAACAATCCCTTGTGCCAGATGGATGAATGTAGTTGCGGAGAATCTTGAAGCCGATCGGCTTCACGGTGACGCACACTCTACCGCAGTCGCTCATGCTTCCTCGAGACACCCAAAGCTCCCGAAAAGCACTTTTCGAAACAACGCGTTCCGTTTCTCGCTGCCCACGCCTTGCTTCTCCTCGGTATTCGCTCAGCATGCAACCGCCCTCCCTACCTTGTCATTGCGCCCCGGAAGCGTCAATGATTCGACTATTATGTTGAAGCATCAGCACGACCACAAACGCCAGAACGTCAAACCACCGACATCACGCCCTGCCCGTCACCCGGCGAGAACAAGTCGTCCATTCACCCTGGCCAGGCAATGGCAGGCAGGCTGAGCACAGTTTCACAGAAGAATATGTCCATTTTCACCTCGTCATGTCGGCAGTCTATTGTCCAGCATCCCGTTTCTTTTCTAGATTCCGACTTGAAAACTGCCGGAATGACGACCCAAGTATTGGACACTCAATTGTGTGGAGATGTACGGACTCTGCATCGCACGCAATACACCGTCATGAATATCTGACACCACGCCAGGGGGACCGCTCCGAGAGCCTGGCGCCCCCCTCAAGTTCGTCAAATTCTGGACGTGTAATATGTCCAGAACGAGTATTTGAAGCCTTCACCTCCCCTGTGCGCACCATGCTCTTAACCCAAATACCGCCTCAAACAACCGCGGGGCAGAGGTTTTCGTCTACCCGTTTCAAAACATGCCCAAACCACGCTGAGAGCCGGTTTGGCCTGACGGGCGGATCCTCGGAGAGCCCAATGCATGAGGACACCGAGTCATGATATGGACGAAGTTGGCAAAAGACTTGCTCTTCCCCCGAAACGTTCCGCAACTCGGCGGACAGCCTGGACAGAGGGCATGTAACCGAGTTGGCGGAGCTGTCTTCACCCTGCGGTCAAGACCCTGCCCGCTCACTTGGGCTTGTTTCTTTCATCCCGTGATCTCACCGCTCACCATGGATCAACGCCGCCAAAGAGCATTCGTGAACCTTCCCTTTGAACTGTCACCAGGAGTGCACACGACACGGAATATTCAGCCATCTGGGCTTGAAGCCACCCCTTTTCCCAATGAACCCGCAGTGTCCGTTTGCCCCGCTGGAGAGTCGTTTCCTCTGCCTCCTCCAGGCGACTACGACAATGAATTCAAGTGTCTTCGACTGCTCGTGAACGTGCAGCGGCTCCGAGCTGGTCGACGACCCGACCATCCGCCGCTACTTCCAGCTCGGCTGCGAAGTCAATCGCCTCGGCCGCGGCCACATCAAGCGCATCAAGGACGAATTCCGGGCCGCCCGTTGAACGATTGGGCATGAGAGCGATAGAGATTTAGAAACCTCTCGGGTTGAGAAAGTGGTGGTCTCGAAGTATATTTTTCTCAACGCCCCCTCGTGGCCCCCTGGAGCACCCTAAACCATGCAAAGGTCCATCGTCATGGGGGCCGGATCTTGAAGCTTGGGACTTCAAGGCTGCGACTTCTCGTATCGGGTTACCAGAAGTGCACGCAGGGGACCGATGTTCCGGAAGGATGGAAGAGGTGATCGACCATGGAAGAGCTCCAGACACTGCGCGAATTCATCCGGAAAGGACGCTACGAAGACGCGCTGCTGCTCATTGACGATCTCGAAGAGATGTCCAAAGAAGACAAGCTCAACAAGATCTACAGCTATGCGGTCATCCTTCTCATCCACCTGATCAAGCGGCAGGCGGAGCAGAGAACCACGCGCTCCTGGGAGGTGTCCATCTACGAGGCGTCCAGCCAGATCAGGCGGATCAACAAACGGCACAAGTCCGGCGGTATGTACGCAAGCCATGAAGAGCTCCAGCTCCTCATGGATGAAGCCTTCGACCTGGCTTTGAAGCGGGCCTCCCTGGAAGCCTTCGAGGGACAGTGCACAGAGAACGATTTGGCGCACAAGCTGGACAAACCCGCCCTCATCGACGAAGCCCTCCGGTGCGCCACAACGCATGTTGAGCCGCTGAACGGGTAAGACCCAGCACCCCGCACACCGCCAGGTGTTCAGTATTTCGTTACACCAGCGTGGGGCCCCGTCATCGCTTCCAGTTGTCAGAGGGCATATACCTGGCGCTCGAGGACTGCTTCACTTACCTCGATTCTTCGTCATGACACATAACTTCAGGCCCGTTCAGCGGCACACACCAGGTCTGCCCGGTCCCGGCCAACCCTGAGGTCCGGCATCGGATGGCTGCTGTCGTCACCATCAAACCCTGACCACTCAGACCCCAAACCGCACGCGATCCATCGAGGACACAGAGGCAGCTCTGTCGAGGCTCAACAAAGGAATTCCCAAGGTGTCTGCTGCACAGGCTCCAACACTCTCACGAACAGCCGCTCCCCTCTCGCTCCGCACGAATTTTTCGTGGACGCTGGCCGGCAATGTAGTTTATGCGGGGTGCCAGTGGGGCATGCTGACGGTTTTGGCCAAGCTCGGCACCCCCGAGATGGTGGGGCGGTTCGCCCTGGGGCTTGCCGTGACGGCTCCGGTGATCATGTTTTTCAACCTGCAGCTTCGGGGAGTGCAGGCGACGGACGCCAGGAGCGAGTACGTATTCGGGGATTACCTGGCGCTCCGGTTGATCACGACCGTCCTGGCCCTGGTGGCGATCGCAGGCATCACGATCTGTTCGGGTTATCCCCTGGAAACCGCGTCAGTAATCCTGGCTGTGGCAACAGCCAAGGGCGTCGAATCCCTGAGTGACGTCTTCTATGGGCTTATGCAGCAGCGCGAGCGCATGGACCGCATCGCCCAGTCCATGATGATCAAGGGCCCCCTCTCCCTGGCCGCCCTTGCGGCCGGCGTCCACATGACGGGACAGGTGTTCTGGGGCGCCGTGGGCATGGCCGCTTCCTGGGCTCTTCTCTTGATCCTTTTCGATATTCCCGGCGGAATCCTGGTCCTGCGAGGACACCGGACAGCCCGGGGGGGAAGCGACGCCCCCTCTGACCGCCGTTCAATCCGGCCCCGCTGGAATCCGCCCAGGCTCCTGCGTCTTGCCTGGCTGGCGCTCCCCCTGGGACTCGTCATGCTCCTCATCTCCCTCAACGCGAACATCCCGAGATACTTCATCGAGCACCACCTGGGGATGGGAGAGCTCGGCATTTTTGCAGCCATGGCGTACCTGCTGGTTGCCGGAAACACGGTGGTGGGCGCACTGGGGCAATCGGCCTCGCCGAGGCTTGCCGGCCATTACGCCGAGGGAAACATGGAGGCCTTTCGGGGACTGCTCTTCAGGATCATGGGAATGGGGGCGCTGCTGGGAGGAGTCGGAATCCTGGTAGCCATCTCCGGCGGGCGGGAGTTCCTCACCCTCCTCTACACTCCTGAGTTTGCAGCCCGATCGGACGTATTCGTATGGCTCATGGTGGTGGGAGCGGTCGGCTACGTGGCCTCTTTCCTGGGCTACGGCATGACGGCCGCGCGATGTTTCAGGGCACAGTTTCCGCTGTTTGCTCTCGTCACGGGGGGCTCAGCGATGGCATGCTTCTGGCTGGTGCCCCGGTCGGGACTTTCCGGGGCGGCCTGGGCGATGCTCGCCGCAGCTCTCGTTCAGCTCGCCGGGAGCGCCTGGGTCACTTGGCGCGCCTTGTCTGAGCTGCAGAAAGGAAGATCGTAGTCGATGACTGCCGAAACAAAACGACCCGTTCGCATCCTTCACGTTGTGGGCGGCATGAACCGCGGGGGAGTCGAAACCTGGCTCATGCACGTCCTGCGACACATCGACCGGGAGCGCTTCCGCATGGACTTCCTGGTCCACACCACCAACCCCTGCGCTTATGACGAGGAGATCCAGAAGCTCGGCTCCAAAATCATTCCTTGCCTCGGGACCTCCCGGCCCTGGCGGTATGCCCGGAACTTTCGCCGGGCATTGAAGGAGCACGGACCGTACGACGTGGTCCACAGCCACGTGCATCACTTCAGCGGCTTCGTGGTCTATCTCTCCCACCGTGCCGGTGTCCCGGTTCGCATCACCCACAGCCACAACGACACGTCCTTAAACGACGGAAGGGCCACGACGCTTCGAAGCGGCTATCTCCAGTTCATGAAGCACCTCATCCGAAAACACGCCACCACGGGCATCGCCTGCAGTCGGAAGGCGGCGGAGTCCCTTTACGGAGTTGCATGGCAGAATGACAATCGCTGGAAGGTTGTCTACTGCGGCATCGACCTGGAGCCCTTCCGGCAGCCGGTGGACCGCGCCGAGGTCCGACGCGAGCTCAACATTCCCGAAGACGCCTTCGTCCTCGGCCATGTCGGCAGGTTTCACGAACAGAAAAACCATACCTTCCTCATCGACATCGCCGCCGAAGTGGCCCGGCGTGAACCCAACATGCGGTTGCTCCTGGTGGGCGACGGTCCTCTCAGGCCGCAGATTGAGGCCAAGGTGGCGTGCCTCGGACTTACCGACAAGGTGATCTTCGCCGGCCTCCGCTCGGATGTCCCGCGGCTCATGAAAGGGGCCATGGATTTGTTTGTCATGCCCTCTCTCCATGAGGGCTTACCGGTCGTCGGCATTGAAGCACAAGCAGCATATTTACCCATCTTCCTATCCGACACAGTAACGAGTGAGTTGGACGTGCACCATTCTCTTGTATGTTGTATGAGCTTGAACTCAAGTGCCGCACACTGGTCCGAAAACATCTTCGCGAAACTGAAGAGTACGTTACGTGCCGGAGATGCTTTCTCCACTGTCGAAAATACTCCTTTTAACATAGAAAATAGCATAAGGTCGTTAGAAAGGCATTATAATGGCGTTTAGTCGTCCGAATTATGGTACTGCCTATCTTATTGTCTGCTTTTTTCTGGGCTCCATTTCAATCATATTCACCTACTATTATGAGTCAATACAAACACAAGATATTGCACTGTTTGCTTTCTTTGTGTGGTGCCTGTGTATGTTTATTGTTTCAAGATCATCTATTAAGGGCAGCTTTTCTCTTTCTTTCGGATATCTGCTGTTAATTGGTATCTTTCATCTAGGATTTGCAGTACCTTTCTATCTCGGCTATGTTACTGAAGTCACTCCTCTTTGGATTCTATCTCCACATATTAGTAAAGCAATGGCTCTGTGCAGTACTGCTTGCTTATTTTATACAGCTTC
>CAZEOY010000256.1:0-5723 GCA_964513835.1 uncultured Syntrophobacteraceae bacterium | reverse complement strand
CCCGCTTCAGGGCTTCCATTCTTTCTCTGGTGGCACGCAATTCCTCTTCAAGACCGGCAGCGTAATCCCTGAGATCGTTGTACTCATCTTCCGGTGTCCAGGCGAATCCTCCTCCCGGGGGGCCCCAGAAACCACACCCCCGAGCCCAGCCGGGAAGGCCGGTTGCATAATAGATATGCCGCCAACCTCTGCCACCCCAGCCGTAAGCCCCGCCTCCGCGCGTCGGGCGAAAGCCCTGGCGCGAGCCTCGGCTGGCGCCAGAGCTGGCGCAAAATCCCAATCCCCGCCCCGTCAGGGGCCCCATACCCCGAGGTCCTGTCCTGTCTCTTCCAGGCATGGCTCAATCCTCCTTGTCTTCACGAAAACCCTGTACACTTCTGAGGAGACGCCGTGAAGCCCTTTTCTACGCTTTACGGGCGGATTCGAGAACGCGGGCTCCGAAAACAGGCGTCCGTAGCAACCTTCAATCAGAAAAGGCAAGAGGTGTGCCAGATTTTGGGACCTGACGAGGTCAAAATAGACGCCTCTTTCTGCAGGGCTGACCTCAGAGGGTGCATTTGGTTTCCGCCCTGCATGAATAAGGGGATCAAACGGTTCCATGGAAGGGGTGTCCTTTCCTGGCTATGGCCATCGTTACGTCGACGCTGGATTCGCTGAAGCATCCGGTCTTCGGCATGCTCCTTGCCCTCGAGTCATGTAAAGCAACATGGCTCCAGCGACTTCACACTGCTTTTGAAGCCCGTGGCGAGGGCTGAAGGTATGGGCCGGAAGACGCAGAGACGGGAGGGAGACGGTTCCAATGCGGAAAGCAGGTGGGATGTGATATCCCTTCGAAGCACGCCCGTCTGCAGTTGAGGAGATCATTCCATGAAACTTCGTGACGGCGAAATGACGCAGAACAGTGCGGATCGAAACTGGGGCGATTTGTTGGCCGGATCGCATGAAGATGAGTGCGCCCATCAAGTCTACTACAAATTCATCATCGACAGCCTTCCCATCGCCGTCGTCACGATGGATTCCGAGTTCAGGATTACAGGGTTCAATCCATGGGCTGAAAAGCTCACCGGGTTCAGTGCTGAGGAGGCCATGGACCGAAACTGCCAGGACGTCCTCCACTCGACCCTCTGCGGTCGTGAATGCCCGCTCCGGGCCATCCAGAATCCAGAAACGCACTCGGTCACGTCCCGGGCAGAGATCAAGGGAAGAGACGGAAACGTCACCCCCGTGCGCATCAGTGCTGCAGCGCTCTTCGATGGATGGGGACAGCGCATCGGCGGGGTCGAGGCGATTGTGGACCTCTCGGCAACTGTGGCCATGGAGCGGCTGCGGGCCAATTTCATCTCGATGCTCGCCCACGATATGCGATCTTCACTCACGGGAATCCATGGGCTTGGACTGAGGCTGTTGCGCAAGCCGCCGGAAATGAGCCAGGAGAAGGCCCGGAGGCACCTGGAGATCATCGCGAGGGAAGCGGGCAAGCTGGAATCCCTGGTGGACGATTTCCTGGAATTCTCCAGGATAGAAGCCAGGGGCGTGAAGCTGAACATGACGGCCGTCTCTCTCGACAGGGAGCTGGAGGAGATCTTCGAGACGTACAGGGAGCGGGCCGAGCATCGGGGTCTTCGACTGGAGCTGCAGGTGTCCGACATCCTCCCGGTCATCGAGGCCGATGCCAACCGGCTGCGACGCGTGTTCACGAATCTCCTCGACAACGCCCTCAAGTTCTCTGAGGAAGGCGGCGCCATCATCATCCGTGCTCAGGAAACAGAAAATGAGATCATGATTTCCGTTGAAGATGCGGGAGTGGGGGTCGATCCTGGGGATCTTCCCTTCATCTTTGACATCTTTCACCGAGGGCGCAGGGACAGCGGAAAGGAAGGGCACGGGCTCGGACTGGCCACGGTGAAGGCCATCGTGGAAGGTCACGGCGGTCGCATCATGGTGGCCAGCGAACCGGGTTCCGGGGCGACTTTCACCGTTTTTCTGCCCAAGCATTTCGCCCCGCCGGACATTCAGGAAAGGTGAGCGGGGATTTCACCGAGCGCCGGCAGCGGAGCCCACCGCCTCGGAAAGATCTTTGGCTTCCGTCAGTCTGACTTCCACGCCGGCGCTGTCCAGGGCGTAGCCCGGACCTTTACCATGAAGAGGCTCTTTCACCAGGACGATATCGGCCTTCAGGTCGATGAGCCATTCAGCCACCCGCATCCCTTTGCCTCGCGGTACGGAAGCAAAGGGATTGGCCATGATCTCGCGCTTTTCCTCTCTGCCGTCCTCTGTCCTCACCCAGACAAAAGCATAAAAGGGAGCCTCCCCGAAGTGGTCGCTGAGCGTGCCGCACATGTCGGACAGCGGTACGGTCACCAGAATTCTCTCCGGACGGACGGGCTCGACATGGATGAGGATGCGCTCCAGATGGGGGATCTCCCGGCGGATGGATGCCTCGATCTCCTCGGTGACCCGATGTGCCCGCCTGAGATTGTCGGTCCTGAGGGCCAATGATGTTTCGACGAATCGAAATCGACCGGCATTGCGCCCCGCCAGAAACTGCACGGAACCCACGTCGGAATGGGATTCGAGGATGGAACGGATGGTCTGCATGGTTTTGGAATCCAGTGAAGCGTCGAGGAGCACACGCATGCCATCCCGAAGGAGCTCCAGGCTTGCCCACAGGATGAATGCCAGCACGACGAGAGCGGCGATGCGGTCCACCCGAAAACCGAAGGTGTTGGACACCAGGGAGCTGAGCACCACCGTCGAGGAGAGCACATCCACCAGCCGGTGCTTGCCTTCCGCCACCAGGGTCGGTGAATGGGTCCGCCTCCCCATGGAAGCCGCAAAGTAGGCCAGAAGGGAGCAGACCAGCACGCTCGCCAGCATACCGGCCAGAACCGGCCACGTGACTTGAGGAAGAGCCGTGGGCGTTCGTAGAGCCTCCCGTCCGATTTGAACCCCGACCCATAAAATCAGAACGGCCACCACCACGGACATGAAGTTCTCGATTTTGTAGAGGCCGTAGGGGAACAGGCGAGTCTTTCTCGTGGAGAGCCGAAGCCCGATCCAGATCATGAAGGAGGCCACCGAATCCGTGGCCGAGTCAAGCGAGTCCGCCTTCAAAGCCAGGCTTCCTGAAAGCTGAGCCAGAAATCCCTTCCCCCCTGCGAGCAGGAGATTGACCACGAAGACCCCGAAAGCGAAACGCTTCATGGCCCGGTCCTCGGGGTCGCCCGCTGCAATGGATCGGTCCGCAATGGCCTGCCGGCCTTGACGTCCCGACTGTTCTATACCCGGTATATTCTCATGTCTCATGAATACAGGCCTGGTTTGGATGGTTTTCCCGGAACACCGCTGGAAGCATCGAAGGTGACTCTGATTCAGAGTCTGTAAAAGAACCCTGGATTCAGCACAGCGGGTGCAACCCGTGATGTGGACAGCAGCGTGTCCCACCCTTTGTGGATCCCCCCATGGGTCTCACAGCGATCTTCATGCCAGGATCTTCATGGAATACGACCACCGAGGGAGTACCCCCATCGATTTGGGGGAGTCGGTGCATTCAGTTCCCTGATGTAGAAAGGAACGGGTTCAATCTGCACTCGAATGCCTGTCCTGGGCGAAGGTTCCTCTGCCCACAGCCTGCGCATGAAGGATTCAAGCCGATATGCTCCGCTGTGGCACCCCCCTTGCTGATGCATGAAGCGAAGCTTCGGGTTTCGAGCAGAAGAACCCGACCCTCTCAGGAAGACCCGCCTGGAACGGTGAGTGGAAACAAGGGTTTCCCCAGCTCCGGGCATGGGAGGGCTTCCGGAAAAGGAGCAAAGAAATGAAGATAGCTGTCTCAGCCGTTCAGCCAAGCATCGAAAGCCCGGTGGATCCCCGGTTCGGGAGATGCGGTTATTTCATCATTGTCGACAGCGAAACCATGGAGTGGAAAAGCCACGACAACGGGGATGCGGCCATGGCATCCGGCGCCGGGATCGGCGCGGCCCGGTTTGTTGCCAACGAGGGTGCTCGTGTCGTCATCACGGGGGTGGTGGGGCCCAACGCCAGCCAGACCCTGAATGCAGCGGGGATACAGATCTGTTCTGTGGGCGGTGGGACCGTGCGGGAAGCCGTGGAGGCTTTCAAAAGCGGGCAACTGACGGCTGGAGAGCAAGCTTCCATGCCCCCTCAGTTGGGTCGGGGCCGGGGCGGTCAGGGACGCGGCATGGGCAAAGGGTGCGGTCGTGGCATGGGCGGAGGCCAGGGACGTGGCCAGGGACGTGGCATGGGAGGGGGTGCGGGAGCCGGGAGAAGGAACTGGTGACGATTCCCTTCGGCCCCGTGCCATCTCGACGTCTGGGAAGGAGCCTGGGGATCAATCATATCCCTCCCAAAGCGTGTCCCTACTCCTGCGTGTACTGCCAGTTGGGTCGCACAACCCAGCTGCGGGTCCGGCCCGGGGGCTTCATCCCGACACAGCAGGTCGTCGACGAGGTGACGCTTCGGGTTCGACGGCTGCAGGCCAGGGGCGAGCCCGTCGACTTCCTCACCTTTGTTCCCGACGGCGAGCCGACGCTCGACGCAGCCTTGGGGGAGGCCATCGACCAGCTCAAAAACCTGCTTCACATCCCCGTTGCCGTGATCAGCAACGGATCCCTGCTGTGGCGGGAGGAGGTGCGTCGGGCGCTGCTTCGATGCGACTGGATCTCCCTGAAAGTGGACGCATGCCGGGAGGCCGTCTGGCGTGCAGTGAACCAGCCGCATCCCAGGCTCAAGCTCGAGGAAATCCTGGAGGGGATCCGAACCTTTGCCCGGGAGTATGAAGGCAGGCTGGTCACGGAGACCATGCTCGTGGACCGGTTGAATGGAGGCGCCGATGACATGAAAGCTGTGGCTTCATTCCTTGGCGAACTGGCGCCGGAGGCAGCCTATCTCTCCATCCCCACCCGGCCGCCGGCTAAACCCTGGGTCAGGGCGCCGGGTGAGGCCGTGGTCAACCGGGCCTTTCAAGTCCTGAGCGAGGCCGTACAGAAGGTGGAGCTGCTGACCGGCTATGAGGGCTCGGATTTCGCCTGCAGCGGCAAGACCGAGGAGGATCTGCTCGGCATGGCATCGGTTCACCCGATCCGCGAGGACGGTTTGATGCTCTGGCTCGAGAAGGCAGGTGCAGACTGGTCCCTGGTGACACAACTCCTCCGTGATGGAGCCCTCATCGAAACGCAATACAACGGCCGGAAATTTTTCCTCAGGAATCTCCACGGGAAGCCTCCTCAAGGATTGTGACCGAGACTCCCGGGTCGGGGGAAGGGAGAGCGCGCAATGGTTGCTGAGCATGCCGGTCGGGAAGCGTTGAAACAGGTCATGGATCCGGAGCTCAAAAGGAGCCTCGTGGATCTGAACATGGTGCGCGATGTCCGGGTCAGTGAGGAGGGAGTGCGGGTGACCCTGGCCCTGACTACCCTGGGATGCCCCATGAAGCAGCGCATCGTTCAGGATGCGAAAGACGCTGTATCCGCGTTGCCCGGCGTCGCCTCCGTGGAAGTGGATCTCACCGCCATGACGCGGATTCTATCCTTGATGACCGTTTGCCAGCGGCCAGGAGCGCCATTAGGGTCAGCCGCCTCGGCATCGAGGGCGATTAACCGCTCTTCGGGAAGGACAGCGCTGAGAATATTTTTCATCGTCTCGCTGCCGTAGACGCGCGCACGCGGCGTTCGTTTCTGAGCAATGTAGGGAATATCCATCAG
>CAZEOY010000255.1:0-5745 GCA_964513835.1 uncultured Syntrophobacteraceae bacterium | reverse complement strand
CAGGCAGGGCAGAGATCGGGGACGTCCTGCCCTTCATGAAGGTAGCCGCAGTTGATGCAGCGCCAGACAACGGGAGCGGACCGCTTGAACACCCGGTCACCCTGGATGTTGGCCGCCAGATCCCTGTATCGCTTCTCATGCTGCTTCTCGGCCACGGAAACGGCACGGAAAACGTCGGCTACTTCCAAAAAGCCCTCATCTTGCGCCACCTGAGCAAATTCAGGGTACATTTGAGTATGCTCGTAGTTCTCGCCTTCGGCGGCAGCCTGAAGATTCTCCAGGGTCGTTCCGATCACTCCCGCCGGAAAAGCCGCCGTCACTGCAATCTCACCGCCTTCGAGGAACTTGAAAAATCGCTTGGCATGCTCCTTTTCCTGATTGGCGGTTTCTTCAAAGACGGCAGCGATTTGAACATATCCGTCTTTTCTGGCCTGACCTGCAAAATAGGTATACCGGTTTCGAGCTTGCGACTCGCCGGCAAAAGCCGCCAAAAGGTTCCCTTCGGTCTTGCTTCCCCTCAAGCTTGACATAAAACCTCCTTTAATGACTGGGATTGTTGTCCTTAACAGCTGGATTGCCCCCGGGATCTTCCGTTTCTCTCTGACAGCCAGGGCATATCCCCAAAAATTCGAGCCTCGCGTCGAGGATCTCGAAACCACCTGCATCGTCGACCAGCTCATCCAGAATCGCAGATGAACTGAGCTCGACATCATTCAGCACTCCGCATCGCACACAACGAACATGGAAATGCGGCGTGGGTTGGTGGTCGAATCGCCGTTGAACACCGGAAAGATCCAGCCGCTGAATGGCTCCCTGCGATGCCAGAGCTTCCAAGTTCCGATAAACGGTTCCAAGACTGATTCGGGGTAACCGCCGCCTCACCCGGTGATAGATTTCATCCGCCGTTGGATGCGAGTGGGATGCGCGTACTTCTTCGAGGATCGTACGTCGTTGAACGGTCATGCGAGAAGCACGTTGTTGTGACAAATGGTTCTCCTTCGAGCAATTGAGACGCATTACTATTAAGATCGATTAATCGGTTGTCAAGGCCGCTCCCTTCTACTAATTAGAGCGTACTGATCAACTCATTGAGTTCCGTTGTCCCGAGGTTCAGCATAAACTCTTCGCCGGGAATGGCCCTTTCAGTCGATGAAAGATGAGGGGTGGTATGCAACAGTGCTGGGAGCTTCTTTCGGATCGCAGCCCCAGAGGAATCCATGAACTGATGGAGATCTTGCTCCAGAATCGGCGCATGGAACCCGGTCACCTGAGATGTGAGATAGGAGATCTCGCCAGGTATGCAGCCATGAAGGGAATCGACGAGGCGGCGGACCTCATGGCTCACCATGTTGACCGGCGAAACAGGATTGTGCTGGTCTCCGACTATGACTGCGACGGAATTACCTCTCTCGCACAGATGTCCCTGTTCCTGCAGGAGATCGGCTGCACCGACTTTCAGACCTTCATTCCCCTGAGAGCCGAAGGCTACGGTATGCCCTCGCGGGCAGTGGAAGCCCACTCAGATGCATCCCTCTTTGTAGTCATGGACTGCGGAACGCGCGATTTCGACTCGATTTCTCTGGCGCGCCGCAAGGGAGTCGACTGTATTATCCTCGACCATCACGAAGTTCCGGAAAACGGTACGGCTCCGGCCAATGTTCTGGTGAATCCCAAGCAGCCGGGATGCCCGTCTCTTTTCAAGGAGTTTTGCGCATCGGGACTCACGCTTCTTTTCTTGACCCGCCTGAGGCGGGCTCTTGGAGACAGCCTCCCCCGCCCCAGACTGGGGGGCAAATACCTGCAACTGGCTGCTCTGGGCACGATCGCCGACATGGTGCCGCTCATCCAGGGTAATCGCATATTGGTGCATCAAGGGCTGGCGTCCCTCAACGCAAGGGCGTGTGCACCTCTTCGCCGGCTGCTGGATGCTGCGGGCCTGGCCAGCAAGCACCTCACCGCCCATCATGTCGGGTATCAACTCGCCCCCCGCATCAATGCAGCCGGCCGTCTCGCACATGCGGGAATGGCCTATGACCTGTTCATGTGCCAGGCAGAAGACCAGGGCGCGCGACTCGCATGGGAGCTCAATCGGCTGAACATCCAGAGGCAAGACCAAGAGAAGCGAATCATGGGCGAGATCCGAAATCGACTGGGAGCATTCCCCACAGGGCGTCGGACGCTGGTGATCGGGGATCCGGAGTGGCCTTTGGGGCTCGTCGGTATCATCGCATCCAAAATCCAGCAGGAGCTTCACTCGGGCCCCGTAGTCGTTCTGTCCGTCGACCCGGCGACGGGAATCGCCAGAGGCTCAGCACGCAGCATTCCCGGTCTGGATATGCACCACACTCTCTCTGAATGCGATGATCTGCTCATCAAGTGGGGAGGCCATCGGATGGCGGCCGGCCTGACCCTGGAGGAACAGCTCATCGATCAATTCGCCTCCAGACTGGAGGATGTCGTATCCTTCCAGCCCGCAGCACTTTTTCAGATCCGAAGACCCGTTGACGTTTGCATCACCCCACATTGGGTTACCCGTGAGCTCGTGCAGGCTCTGAAGGAGCTCGAACCACATGGGATCGGCAACCCCGCGCCGACATTCCTGGTGCAAGACACACGGATCCAGGCGACAGGGGTTTTCGGACAACATCGAAACCACCTTCGAGTCTTGCTGGCGAATCGGGTTCCGGGAATACTCTGGTGTGGCGTGGAAAGACCCGACCTGGCCCAATGGCGAAACGGAAGCTCCCGCGACGTGATCTTCCAGATCTCATGGGATGACTACCGGAATGAGCCCGTCTGTGACATCAAAGACGTGGGCAGCATGAGATCGGCCTGAGTCGATGAGGACTCTAACAGCACCGGGGCCCCAACGGTCTTCTGTTCAGCCTGCTCCCCCGGGCGCTTTTTGAGCCATGAGGGTGCGCAGGACATCCTCCTTTCCGATGATCCCGATGAGCCTCCCCTCGTCAACCACTGGAAGAGTGTGGTACTTTTTCTCAACCATCAGGGTCGCGATCTCCTCCAGGGGTGTCTCTGGACCGACGGTAACCGGGTTTTCGGTCATGGCCTGGGACACGCGGATAGCGGCGATTTTCTGCACCTCCTTTTCCAAATCCCGCGGAGATTGCAGAGGGATCAGACCGCCGAGCATGGCGAACACCGATGGAATGGGTACTCTTTTCTGCTGTGCAATGAGATCACTTTGACAGATAATGCCCCGGAGTCGACCTTTCTGGTCCACGACAGGAAGTCCGTTGATGCGCTTTTCCAGCAGTATCTTTACGGTTTCGGCTATTCCCGCTTCAGGTGAAACCGTGATCACATCACGGCACATGATGTCCTTGGCCCTCAGCATGAACGTCTCCCCTGTCATGAACGATGAAGCTGGCTGTGTTTGTTGAGGTCCTGAGCTGTTTTGACGGCTCTTCAGACGCCAAGGGAAATCCCTTTGCTCAAATGTGAAGGAGGTTCCCAGACCGTCTTTAAACCACCCAGCACCCGATCCCGGTCCGCAGGAGCGCGAGAGACTGCAATCCCACCTCAACGATTGTCGCAAGGGAAATCAAAAGAAATATGCCTCTCCCCCCACTCCTGGATCGACCTTATACTATTTTTTGAGGCGTCCCGAAAGCTCTGAACGCGCCTTCACCTCGCAACTGCAGGAGCCCCCATCATGGCAAGAAGGTTCCAGGTCATCCAGGGAGGAAAAGACAGGGAAAAGGGACCCGGTGAACATGGTCCCCGCCTCTTCCGGGCCTATTCCACAGGGGATTTTGCCAAGGGTGATTTGATCTACACTGAAGTCAAGTTCAACTGGTACTGCCTGGACCGAACGGCCGCCCATATCGATTATTCCACGGCTATTGCCGAATATGCGGCGCTGGGGGATCGTGAGCGCAGGAATCTTGAGCGCACGATCGATCGTTACTTTTCAGAGACAGAAATCGCGCAACTGCGCGATTATCTGAGCTCGATCTTCAGCTTGGGGCTCGATGTGGAAGAGATTTCCCTGCCCATCAGAGAACGGAGCTATCTCTTCGAAGAAGGAAGCTCCGTCATCTATGATTTTCTCGAACTGTCGGAACGAGAGGGTTATGACCTCCCCTTCAAAGTTTGGGGGTACTACACCCTCGCCCATTCTCTGGCTGCTCCCTCAATGCAAAGCGGCATCGAGCTGTTGCGAAAGGCCTTCGAAGCACTCAGGCTTCACATGGCGTTCTCGGACGACGATCTGAGTCGAGTCTTGAGTAGAATCTATCGTGAGGAAGGACTGTTCGTCAGAAGGCGCGGGGCCCCTTGAATTGCCAACGCGGGCCAGCATTCAAGAAAGGCGAACGCCTCTGCATCGATGCATGAAAGGATATCGTAGCAAGTGGAAGATGAAGATTTCCGTCTCTTGTGAAGGTTCCCGCTCTGGAACGGTTCCCCGAAACGGCGTTCCCTCATCCTGAACCATCAGGAGCAGCGATCCGCGAACGAGATCAGGTGGAGGAGGCGTTCTCGAATCCCATGTGCACATGCAACAATCCGATGGATCGGATGATCTCGAGCCGCTCTCTCATCGCCTTCGACGTCCGCTCCAACACGCCTACCGCTTCTTCGCCAGGGATCCGGTCCATGAGACGTGAACCGGCGACGATATCTTTCGGAGCTCCCCGTTCAGCCAGCTGCTCCGCATGGGAACAGGTTTCTTTAAATCTCTGAAGCAACTCATATTCTTCCACGGGGATGAACGACTCGATCTCGGCATAGGCAACTTCGAGATGGCCCCGCAGATCGCTATCGGGATGCAGAAGCAACTCTTCCACGATGGCGGATTGGATGTCCTGCTTAGGAAAGGGCAGCTCGGATTCGCTGCGGATGGGTGACTTGAGGCATTCAAGGGTATTGAGATAGGAGGTGATGATCTGCTGTCGCATGCAAGAACTCGAAAGATCAACTGCCCTGACTTTCTTGGCATGACGCGCCTTCCACAACGGGCTGAGCTCTGCACCCCTCATCACTTTACGGATGAATTCTCCCGGTTTACGGTGCTCCACCTTCTCCCGCTTTTGTGGGTTACTTTCCGCGAGCTTTTTGAATCGTCGCATAGGCTATACACCGATATCTTGGACTTGTTTCATAAATCCAGGCAGGCAAAATGGATACAGGCCCTCCAGCTCATCTTTACAAAGTCAAATATATTCACGAAGCTTTGCATGTAAATAGGTGGAATACCCCATTTTTGAAGCATAACCCTACTCTCGATGGGTAACTCAACAAACCGCGGGGTCGCCTTTCAACGGCGGCTTTCCCAATCCATTACAGCCGAGCTGCACCAAGCTCGAGGAAATCAACGTTGTCCGTTTGAAATTTGTGGAGTGAGGGAGCCGGGAAGGAGGAGGAAAACCCGGCCCCCTCAGGAGGAGGAAAGAGAGGGTCTTTCCGTTTATATATTAACCTGCCCGTCAAGGGGGCTTTCAAAAACCGAACTCCGCGAGCAGGGCATCCACTTCATCCTGTGAATGCACGGCCCCATCGCTTTTGGCATGCGCAGGTCCATACAGCTCATCTTTCTTCTTAACCGCTTCCCGTCTGACCTTGCCGCCAAAGTAGCTCACGAGCTTCACCAATTTGGCCTCCATCTCTTTCTGGGAGCTCACGATCTTGCTGATGATCTGCCCCGTGAGGTCCTGGTACCCCTGCGAGGTCAAAATGATGGCCAAATCCTCTTCGACTCGTTCAAAGGAGCTCCTCAACTCCCGG
>CAZEOY010000254.1:2947-5752 GCA_964513835.1 uncultured Syntrophobacteraceae bacterium | reverse complement strand
AGCTCCCGCAGCAATCGGTCAGTACTCCCAGGCCATCCGGGCCGGGAACTGGCTGTTTGTGAGTGGGCAGATCGGATTGAATTCATCCACGGGAGAGTTGGTTGGGGACGACTTCAGCGCGCAGACCAGACAGGTCCTGCAGAACCTGACGAGCATTCTGCGCGCCGCGGGCTACGAGACCGCAGATGTGGTGTCTGTGGATGTCTTCCTCACCGACATGGGACAGTTTTCCGCCTTCAACTCCATGTACGAAACGGCTTTTTCGACCCACAAGCCTGCCAGGGCGGTGGTCGAAGTGAGCGCTCTTCCCAAGGGAGCAAAAGTGGAGATCAAATGCGTGGCCTGCCGCATGGAATAACCATTGCGGGGTTTTCCGCTTGATCGGCCAAACTTCATTTGCTACGTTTGCAAATCTATCATCGATCGGCATCGATTGAACAATGCGGGCAAAAGCGGCTACCGAGCGATGGGTCTTCCATGCCGGGGCCATGTGGGGAGTGCGTTAACGACTACAAGGAGGAGGAGTCTGTCCATGAATGCGAAATTTAGGTTTTCCGTGGTTCTGCTCATCGGTCTCATGGTCCTCGGTTTTGCGGTCACGGCCCCTGCCGAGGACAAGGTTTTGATCAACGGCATCGACGCCAATTTTCCACCGTTTGCATTCGTGGACAAGAATGGCAATCCTGATGGCTTCGATGTGGCGGTGGTCAACTGGATCGCCAAGGAGAAGAATTTCAAAGTGAAGCATCAGCCCATGGACTGGGATGGGATCATCCCGAGCCTGAATGCCAAGAAGATCGACTTCATTGCGTCGGGCATGAGCATCACGGAAGCTCGAAAGAAGGAAGTGAACTTCAGCATCCCCTACTGGATCATCAAGCAGGTGTTGGTGGCAAAAAAGGATTCGGATCTGACTCCGGACAAGGCCATGGCTGACGGGAATAAGATCGGGATTCAGCGCGGCACGACGGAAGCCAAGTGGATTGAGGAAAACCTCCTCAAGAAGGATGGGAAGAAGTTCGTGCTGGTTTACTACGATTCCGCCCCCCTTGCGGTGGAGGATGTGGTGAACGGCCGTATTGTGGCGGCGGCCATGGATGATGCGCCGGCCGAGGATGCCATTAACAAGAACAAGCCGGTGAAGATCATCGGCGGCTTCGGGATGCCCGAAGAGGAATTCGGCTACGCAGTGCGCAAAGAAGATGCAGAGTTGCTCAAGACGTTGAATGAAGGCCTGAAGCAGATCATGGCATCGCCTGTTTGGGAAGAGCTCAAGGCCAAGTACGAATTGAAGTAGGCGGCCCGGGCTTTCAGCCCGAGTGCGGACAACGCTCGCTCGTGACAAAGATGTAAGGGCGGGGTTTATCCCCGCCCGTTTTAGGTGTTGAAGTTCCAGGAGTCATCAGTGTGCATCGCCTTTTTGGACTGGAACAACTTCCGGTGGGCAACCTGCCAATCGATCGGACCCAATGCCTGAGGGTTTGACTGCCGTCATCAATGCATTTCCCTATGTGCTCGAGGGGTCCATCGTCACGGTCGCGGTGGTGGTGGGCGCCATGAGCCTTGGGCTGATCATGGGTATTCCTCTTGCCGTCGGGCAGCTCTACGGGAACGCCTGGATCAGACGAGCAGTGGGCTTATACGTTTGGTTCTTCAGGGGCGTACCTCTCCTGGTCCTTCTGTTCCTTTTTTATTTCGGTCTGTTCTCATTCCTGCACATCAATCTTTCGGCATTCACGGTGGCCGTGATCGTGCTCGGTCTGGTCAGTGCCGCCTACCAGTCCCAGATCTTCAGAGGAGCGATCCTCTCCCTTCCGGTGGGACAGCTCAAGGCGGCCCGAGCTTTGGGAATGAGCGACCTGAAGGCCGTCCTCTTCATCATTCTTCCTCAAGCCCTGCGACTTTCGATCCCCGGTTGGTCCAACGAGTACTCTATTGTCCTCAAAGATTCGGCTGTGACCTACGCGCTCGGTGTGGCGGAAATCATGGCTCGAACGCACTTCGTGGCCACCCGCACCTACCAGCACCTGCCACTGTATATCATGGCGGGGCTGATCTATCTGATCCTGACCTATGCCGGCACGCGGAGCCTGCGATTCCTCGAAGACAGGGTTCGCATTCACGGCTACTCGAGGTGAAGGGGAAGGCAGGCGTGCGAGGGCAGGGAGGAGCAGGAGGAATGTGGAAGGTGACCCCGGGAAGGGACATCGAGGTTCCAGAAACCAGAAGCCAGAGACCAGCAGCCAGGAACCGGAAACTGAGATATCCATGACCATGCACCACGATGAGCCCGTCCTGAAGCTTTCCGGAATTCGAAAGAGATATGGTGATCGAGAGATCATCAAAGGGGTTTCCCTGTCCATCAACAAGGGGGAGTTGAAGGTCCTCATCGGTCCCTCTGGAGGCGGCAAATCCACACTTCTTCAATGCATCAACTTTCTAGTGGTGCCCGAGGCGGGCGAGGTGTGGCTCGAAGGCCGGCTTGTCAACCACCATCGCAAACGTGAGCTTTACCATCACCGCCAGCAGGTGGGGATGATTTTCCAGGATTTCAATCTGTTCGACCACCTGACGGCGGTGGACAACGTTCAGATCGGCCTCGTGCGAGTGAAAGGAATGGACAGGAAGGATGCTCGTGAGCGTGCCATGGAGGAGCTGGAGCGGGTGGGATTGAGTGAGCATGCCCACCACTATCCGGCTCAGCTTTCCGGCGGCCAGAAGCAGCGTGTCTCCATTGCGCGGGCTCTGGCCATGGACCCCAAGGTCATGCTCCTGGATGAGCCCACTTCCGCCCTGGACCCCGAG
>CAZEOY010000254.1:2517-2937 GCA_964513835.1 uncultured Syntrophobacteraceae bacterium | reverse complement strand
AGCTCATCGGGGAGGTTCTTACGGTGATCAAGCACCTCGTGGCCAACGGGATGACGATGCTCATGGCAACCCATCAGATCGGCTTTTCAAGCGCCTTTGCCGATGAGATCGTGTTCATGGAAGACGGATTGATCGTGGAGCAGGGGCCCCCTTCCAAGATTCTTTACGATTCGGAGCATGAGCGAACGCGTGAGTTCTGTGCGAAGATCACCGAGCTCTACGGAGAGACCGGGTGATGGGGGCGGACGAGCTGCTCTTCCTGAGAAATGAAGTTTTGCCGGCCATGCTGCGCGGGCTTGGAAAGAGCTTCCTTCTGATTGTTCCTTCCGCGCTTATGGGGACCGTGCTGGGTGTCCTCACGGGGGCTGTCCGGATCTACGGGCCGCGACCGGCGGTCTGGATCGCCGAGCTCTACGTGAC
>CAZEOY010000254.1:1130-2507 GCA_964513835.1 uncultured Syntrophobacteraceae bacterium | reverse complement strand
TTTCGCGGCATTCCCCTGGTCGTGCAGCTCTTCATCTGGTATTTCGGGCTGCCTCATCTGGGGATCTATTTCACTCCCTACGTGGCGTCGGTGGTGGGCTTTTCCCTGTGCAGCGGCGCCTACCAGTCCGAGTATGTCCGGGGGGCCCTCCTCTCCATCAAACAGGGACAAACGCGTGCTGCCCAGGCGCTTGGATTCAGCAAGTTCGAAATGGTTCGTTCCATCATCCTGCCCCAGGGGGTCAGGCGAGCCCTGCCAGGGTGTGGCAACGAGATCATCTATCTCATCAAATACTCATCGCTGGCCTATATGGTGACCTTCATCGAGCTCACCGGGGAGGCCAAAATCCTGGCCTCGCACTCCTTCAAGTATATGCAGGTCTTTTTGGCCGTCGGCGCCTTCTACCTGGTGTTGGTTTCCGCAGCGGGGAAGATTCTGCGCAGCATGGAGCAAAGGCTCACTATTCCCGGCTTCGAGCACCACAGGATTTGAGCCTTGGACCCTCTGAACCTCCACTACTCACCCCTGACTGAAAAGATTCTTCGCCGTATTCGGCATGCGGTGGGAGATAAGGCGCTCATCCTGGACGCACAGAGCCGCGAGGCTTTCGGCAGGGATTCGGTGGAACTGAGCTACCTGCCCGAAGCGGTTGTGGAGGCGACATCGGTGGAGCAGGTTGAGGCACTGCTGAAGCTGGCCAATGAGCACCGATTCCCTGTCACACCCCGGGGCACCGGAACGGGACTGGCGGGAGGGGCTGCCCCCGTCTATGGTGGAATCACACTCTCCCTGGCCCGAATGAACCGAATCATTGACATCGATTCGGCCAATCTCATCGCCGTGGTGGAGCCCGGCGTCATCAACGGGGATCTCAAAAAGGCCGTCAAAGAGCTTGGGCTTTTCTACCCCCCCGATCCCGCAAGCTTCGATACCTGCAGTCTGGGCGGCAATGCGGCCACCAATGCCGGGGGGGCATCCTGTGTGAAATACGGGACGACCCGCGATTATGTCCTTGGGCTGGAGGCCGTTCTGCCCACGGGCGGACGGATTCGGGCGGGAGTTCAGACCCGGAAGGGAGTGGTCGGCTATGACCTCACACGCCTGCTCGTGGGCTCAGAGGGCACGCTGGGAGTCCTCACGCGGCTCATTCTGAAGCTCCTGCCCCATCCACCGGCTGTCATGACTCTCGTGGCCCTTTTTCCCGATCTTTCCACGGCCATGCACGGAGTTATGAAGATCCTCGCCAAAGGATATACGCCGTGCGCCCTTGAATTCCTGGATCGCCACTGCCTCGACCTGGTGGGCGATCTTCTGCCGTTTGAAGGCGTGGAGGAGGCGGGAGCTTTTGTGCTGGTGGAGGCCGATGGCGATGAACGG
>CAZEOY010000254.1:0-1120 GCA_964513835.1 uncultured Syntrophobacteraceae bacterium | reverse complement strand
TGGCGCACCCCGAAGCGTCGAACGGGACATCGAGGAAATGGGAGAGATCTGCATGGAATCGGGTGCAGGACAGGCGTTCCTGGCCCCCGATTACGCCAAGCGGGCTCAGATGTGGGACGTCCGCAAGCAGGTGTCCCTTCGGATCGAGAAGGGCGCTGCTCTGTACGTGCCCGAAGACATTGTTGTGCCTCTCGGCAAAATCTGCGAGCTTGTGGAGGGGCTCCCTGAGCTCGAAGAGCGCTTCGGCATACGGATTTACTCCTTCGGTCACGCGGGAGATGGGAACATCCATCTGAACATCACCTCCCAGTCCCCTGACCGCTCTTCGCAGGTGCAGCGTGCTATCGAGACTGTCCTTGACCTCGTGCTCGCCATGGGGGGGACCATTTCAGGTGAGCACGGGGTAGGGCTCGTCAAGAAGCGTTTCATGGCGAAGGAGCTCTGCGCCGAGAGTCTTCGCATACAAAAGGAAATCAAGCGGATCTTCGATCCCAACAACATTCTCAATCCCGGCAAGCTTTTTGACTGATCCGCGTCTCCATGTCTCCGGGTCGACGATGACATTGCGGGACCTGGAGCATGGGCGAGGGGGAGCCATTTGATGTCCACACGATCCGCATTGGAAGCGTCGGGAAAGACTTTCCGTACCAAGGGAATCAGCCGCCGCGTGCAACAGATCACCATTTCGGCCATCAAGGAAATGCCTCTGCTCGCGAGCCGCCTGGAAGGCTGCGTTTCACTGGGGCAGGGAATTCCTTCGTTTCCGACGCCGCCTCATATCGTGGACGCTGTCTGCCGCGCCATGCGAGATTTGCCCGAGAGCGGTCAATACACCTTGGGACCGGGATTGCTGCGGCTGCGTGAGGCCATATCGGAGTGGCTGGAGAGGGAAAAAGGCTTTCACGCGGATCCCGAGCGCGAGCTTTGTGTCACCGTGGGGGCCATGGAAGGGCTTTCGGCTGCGATGCTCACCGTGGTGGACCGGGGGGATGAGGTGATCCTGCCTTCGCCCAACTATGCCTCCCACATCGAGCAGGTGCTGCTCGCGGAAGGTGTGCCCGTGTTCGCTCCCTTGAAGGCCGAGGACTGGCAGCTTGATGTGGAGGCCATGCGCCGGGCG
>CAZEOY010000253.1:4504-5755 GCA_964513835.1 uncultured Syntrophobacteraceae bacterium | reverse complement strand
GGTGAGCCAATTGTCTCCCTCTACAGCCCCGAGCTACTCTCCACCCAGTCGGAGCTGCTGCTGGCGGTTCGCGCCCGCGAACGGGCAGTTCAGAGCCCCCTGATGCAGGGCGCCACTCAAGGTGCGGTCGATGCCGCCCGGGAACGATTGCGGCTCTGGGGGCTGGCCCCTCAGCAGATCACGGAGATCGTCCAGCGGGGCAAGCCCTCCGAGCGCATGACCCTGACGGCACCCATGAGCGGCGTGGTGGTTCGCAAGGATGCCCTGGAAGGCATGTATGTTCAGACGGGGGACCGGATCTACACCATCGCCGACCTGTCCAGGGTGTGGGTCCGGCTGGAGGCTTACGAATCCGACATCCAATGGATTCGAAAAGGTCAGGACGTGGAATTCCAGGTTGAAGCCTACCCGGGAGAGGTTTTCCGGGGGACGGTGGATTTCGTCGACCCGTTCCTCAATCCCGACACCCGGACAGTCAGGGTGCGGCTCAACGCACCCAATCCCGACGGGCGTTTGAAGCCGGACATGCTGGTTCACGCGCTGCTTCGACCGACGGTGGCCGAGACGGGCGATGTGGAGGCTCCGGCGATGGCAGCACAGACTCGGCCCCTGGTCATTCCAGCTACGGCGCCTCTTGTAACGGGAAGGCGGGCGGTGGTTTACGTGGCGGTTCCCGATGCTCCCGGCACCTATGAGGGTCGGGAAGTCGTCCTCGGGCCTCGCGCCGAGGATCACTTCCTGGTCCGACAGGGACTGGCTGAGGGCGAGTTGGTGGTGGTCCACGGGAACTTCAAGATCGACAGCGCCATTCAGATCCTGGCCAAGCCGAGCATGATGACGCCCGAGGGGGGAGGCGGGGGCATGGAGCACCAGCACGGGCCTGCCGCGCAGCCCGCCGGGGCGGCCGCGGCAGCTGCGACGGCGATTCCTGTCCACTTCAGGGACCAGATCGATGCCGCACTCTCCTCTTACGAGAGGATCGCCCAGTCAGTACAAGCCGAAGATCTGGCTGGAACCCGGAAGGAATTCTCCTCGCTGGGGAGAGCGCTTCAAACGGTGGACGCGACCCCCCTTTCGGGCCATGCGCGCATGGTCTGGCTGGAATACGCCATGCTGCTCGGAAACGATGCCGTCGTGGGGAGTGAATCCCGAAGCCTGCGTGAGGCGAATCGGACGCTCCAGATGCTGCAGGGCCGCATGGATCGTATTCGCCGCGAGCTGGGCCTGATGCAAACCGCTCATGCCGCTGCG
>CAZEOY010000253.1:2863-4494 GCA_964513835.1 uncultured Syntrophobacteraceae bacterium | reverse complement strand
GATTCCCAAGGTCTTTCAGGCCCAGTTGGGCGAGGTCCTGGACGCCTACCTGGCCGTTCATGAGGACCTCGCCGCCGACCGTTTCGATCAGGCCAGGGAAGGCATAAAGACCCTGGAAAAAGCGATCCGGGCGACCGACATGGCCACGCTCAAGGTTCGGGCGCATAAGGTCTGGCTGGAGCGTCTCTCCGAATTCAACAAACATCTCAAGGCGGCGGACGAATCACGGGACATGGCGGGTCTCCGGGAGATCTTTCTATCCATTTCAAGAACCATGACCGACGTGGTTGAAACTTTCGGCATTGAGCCCGGACAGCCGGTGTATGAGATCCGCTGCCCCATGGCCTTTGACGGTAAGGGAGGCGACTGGCTCCAGAAGGATAAAGAGGTTCGAAATCCCTACTACGGGGCCATGATGTTCCGCTGTGGAGATGTGATCCGAACGCTTCACGAGGATTCCGGCCCGCGGGGGGAGGACCGCTGACATGAATGATGTGCAGGACTCGCGGGTGTCGGCCCCTGCCTCTTTGTCCTTGACGGACCGCATCATCCGATTCTGCCTCGACGTCAAGATCGTGGTGTATCTGATGATCTTGCTCTTCGTGGGCTGGGGGATCATGGTGGCCCCCTTCGACTGGGAAATCGGGGGAGCGCCCCGGACCCCGGTGGCGGTGGACGCCATCCCCGACATTGGCGAAAACCAGCAGATCGTTTTCACCGAATGGCCGGGGCGGTCCCCCCAGGACGTGGAGGACCAGGTCACGTATCCGCTCACCGCCTCGCTCCTCGGTATTCCCGGCGTGAAGACCATTCGCAGCCTTTCCATGTTCGGTTTTTCTTCGGTCTACGTGATCTTCGACGAGGATGTCGAATTTTACTGGTCGCGGTCCCGGGTGCTCGAAAAGCTCAACAGTCTTCCCTCCGGGTCCCTGCCCCCGGGGGTCCAGCCGGCCCTCGGCCCCGATGCAACGGCGCTGGGGCAGATCTTCTGGTACACCCTCGAGGGGCGCGATGCTGAAGGGAGACCCACGGGGGGCTGGGACCTGCACGAGCTTCGGAGCCTGCAGGACTGGTACGTCCGCTACGGGCTCCTTGCGGCCGAGGGGGTGAGCGAGGTGGCCTCGGTGGGAGGCTTCGTGCGGGAGTACCAGGTCGACGTGGACCCCAACGCCCTGCGCACCTTCAGGGTGGGAATCGATGAGGTCGTCCGGACGGTCCAGGAATCGAACCTGGATGTGGGGGCCCGCACCATTGACATGAACCGCGTGGAGTACATCATACGCGGCATCGGGTTCCTCAAGACGCCGGAGGACATCGAGGAAAACGTCATCGTGGCCCGGAACAACGTTCCGGTGCGCGTCAGGGATGTGGCCCGGGTGACCCTGGGGCCGGCCCTCCGGAGCGGAGTGCTCGACAAGGAAGGGGCCGAAGTGGTGGGGGGCGTGGTGGTGGTGCGGTATGGAGAGAACCCTCTCGCCACCATCCAGAATGTGAAGAAGAAGATCGACGAGATCGCCCCCGGCCTTCCCCGCAAGACCCTCCCCGACGGCACGGTGAGCCAGGTCGCCATCGTGCCGTTCTACGACCGCACGGAGCTCATCCACGAAACCCTGGGGACCCTCTATTCCGCC
>CAZEOY010000253.1:0-2853 GCA_964513835.1 uncultured Syntrophobacteraceae bacterium | reverse complement strand
CTGGTGACCATCGTGGTGGTCCTGGTCATTGTGGCCCACCTGCGGAGTGCCGTTCTCATCTCCGGCCTGCTGCCCCTGGCCGTGCTCATGACCTTCATCGCCATGAAGCTGTTCGGCGTGGACGCCAACATCGTGGCCCTCTCAGGCATTGCCATCGCCATCGGCACCATGGTGGACATGGGCATCATCATCTGTGAGAACATTTTGAAGCACCTGGATGAGGCGGAGCCCGGGACCCGCAGGCTCGATCTGGTGTTTCGGGCCGCCAGCGAGGTGGGAAGCGCCGTTCTCACGGCCGTGTCCACCACCGTGGTGAGCTTCCTGCCCGTGTTCACCATGATCGAAGCCGAGGGGAAGCTTTTCAAGCCACTGGCGTTCACCAAGACTTTCGCCCTCATCGCTTCGGTGATTGTGGCCCTCACGGTGATCCCGGCCCTGGCCCACCTGCTCTTTACCGCCAAGGACCGGCGGCGTGGCTTCTCCCCATTCGTAAGATGGTTTTCCTGCCTGACCATCACAGCGTTCGGCGTCTATGTGGCGTTCAAAGTGGCCTTCTGGCTCGGGGCCATCTTGATGAGCGTCGGGGTCTATCGACTGGCCGAACCATGGATTCCCGAACCGGTCAGGCGATGGGTTTCACGAGTGTCCGTCTGGCTCCTCGTCCTGATGGTGACCCTGCTGCTGACGGATCACTGGCTTCCCCTGGGGCCCCGGGCGGGCGGCACGAGGAACTTCATCTTCGTGGCGGTGATGGTCGGAGGTCTCCTGGGGGTTTTTTACGGGTATCAGCTCGCCTACGGGCACATCCTCCGCTGGTGCCTGCGCCACAAGCTCCTCTTCCTCGCCGCCCCTGCCTTCATTGCCTTTTGGGGTGCCATGATCTGGCTGGGCTTCGACACCTTCTTCGGGTGGCTGCCCCAGAGCATTCGGGAGACCCGGCCGGTGGTCTCCCTGGCCCACACCTTCCCCGGGCCGGGAAAGGAGTTCATGCCGCCCCTCGACGAGGGCTCCTACTTCTACATGCCCACCGTCATGCCCCACGCGTCCATCGCTGAAGCCCAGGACATACTCCAGAAGCAGGACATGGCCATCCAGTCCATCCCGGAAGTCGAATCGGTGGTGGGAAAGCTGGGTCGGGTCGAATCCCCTCTCGACCCGGCTCCCGTTTCCATGTTCGAGACGGTGATCAACTATCGGTCGGAGTACCTGGCGGACCGAAGCGGCACGAGGTTGAGGTTCCGCTACGATCCCCGAGCCACGGACCTTTTCCGGGACGAGCGGGGGGTGCCCGTTCCGGCCCTGGACGGCTTGCCCTACCTGGTTCGGGGCCGTTTCGAGCGGGATGACGAAGGCCGGCTGATTCCTGATTCGAGAGGCATTCCCTTCCGGCTCTGGCGTCCTCCCCTGGACTCGGAGCTCAACCCGGACCGTGACCCGTTTCCAGGGATTCGGAGGCCCGATGACATCTGGGAGCAGATCGTGGAGGCGGCCCGGGTGCCGGGCTCGACATCGGCTCCCCGGCTGCAGCCCATCGCCGCCCGGATCGTGATGCTTCAAAGCGGCATGCGGGCCCCGATGGGCATCAAGGTCAGGGGCCCCGACCTGGAGACCATCGAACGGGTGGGGTTCCAGATGGAGCAATACCTCAAAGAGATCCCCTCGGTGGAGCCCGCCACGGTGCTGGCCGACCGGATAGTCGGCAAGCCCTATCTCGAGATCGACATCGACCGGAGGGCCATCGCCCGCTACGGCATCCGGGTTCAGCAGGTTCAGGATGTGATCGAGACCGCCATCGGCGGGAGGCAGATCACGACGACGGTGGAGGGACGCGAGCGCTATCCGGTCCGGGTGAGGTACCTCCGGGAGCTTCGTGACGACCCGGAAGCCCTCGGCAGGATCCTGGTGCCGACACCCGACGAGAGCACACAGATCCCCCTGGCGCAGCTTGCCGAGATCCGTTATGTCCGTGGTCCTCAGATGATCCGATCCGAGGACACCTTCCTGGTCGGTTACGTCATTTTCGACAAACGACCGGGGCATGCCGAAGTGGACGTGGTGGAGCAGGCGCAGGCCTATTTGCGCCACAAGCTGGAGAGCGGGGACTGGGAGCTTCCGGCAGGGGTGAGCTTTGCCTTTGCGGGCAGCTATGAAAACCAGATCCGCGCCCAGAAGACCCTGTCCATCGTTTTGCCCCTGGCCCTCTTCATCATCTTCATGATCCTCTACCTGCATTTCCGGGCAACGTTGACGACACTCATGGTCTTTTCCGGCATCCTGGTAGCATGGGCCGGGGGGTTCATCATGATCTGGCTCTACGGGCAGTCCTGGTTCCTCAACTTCTCCGTCTTCGGCGTCTCCATGCGCGAGCTCTTCCAGGTGCATCCCATCAACCTGAGCGTAGCCATCTGGGTGGGCTTCCTGGCCCTTTTCGGCATCGCCACCGATGACGGCGTGCTCATGGCCACCTACCTGGATGAAAGCTTTGGGTATCACCAGCCGGAGACCGTCGGGGAGGTGAGGGAAACGGTGGTAGCGGTTGCACTCCGGCGCATAAGACCGGCGGTCATGACTTCGGCCACGACCGTTCTGGCCCTCATTCCCGTGCTGACTTCAACGGGAAGGGGGTCCGACATCATGGTGCCCATGGCCATTCCCTCCTTCGGCGGCATGGTGAGCGCGAGTCTCACCGTGCTGGTGGTGCCTGTCCTTTATTGTGCGAGGGAGGAGATGAAGCTCAGCCGGAAGAAATTGTCTCCGTCGCAACCCGACCAAACCGGGGATCCCTCTGGTTGAAGCGGGGATCGGAGCTAAGTGCTTGCTCAGTGCCCGGGACTTGTTGGATACTCACACCCA
>CAZEOY010000252.1:0-5768 GCA_964513835.1 uncultured Syntrophobacteraceae bacterium | reverse complement strand
ACTTCACTCAATCCCCGGCGGAGACTCGAGCAGCGAAGATCGTGATTGATGCGATTGAGTGGATGGCAGGAGAAAAGCATTACAGAAACTATAAGAGATACATGGACTGCGGAGGGCTGAGTCATATCCTGCGCCGCCATCCATTGCGGACCCTGGAAGTCAAGTGCTGTTTTATGGGTTCCGTGGGTTTTGTGCTGAGCGCACTGGAGCACAACGAATCAGCAGCTGACGCCTGAGGCTTCACAGCCTGAAGACCTGTCTCGGATGGACTGTTCTCTCGACAGGATTGAGGTGAACATGATTACTCTGATCACAAAGAATTCCTCTGTCTTCCGGGTTGGGAGCCCTCACCGAGGCCGCCTTCCAGGAGGGACGACCACCACGTTCATTGCCGTCCCCCCCGTTTTCAAGGGTTTGCCTCTTCGTCAGGCTCCAAAACGTCCTGCAGCCCCGGTAGTGAACCGCGCTGATTCAAAGGAATGAATGTGTGGACCGAACCACCGCACACCCTCACTATTTGGGGAACTTCAATGTGACAACACGATCGTCGCCATCCTTGGCAGCCGTCACTCCTATTTCCAGACTGCTGTCCCGAATCCCTACCGCAAGAGGCGTTGCCCCCTCTTCTCCCTCGAAGTGGCCGATTTGCTTTACCAGATCAAAGACCCTCCTTCCCACTTCTTTTCCGGGAGTGGGAAGCTCCGTCTTTCGAAACTTGGCGAACACCTTCACCTCCCCATCATCGGAAGCCGATATGGAAATGCGTTTTGCATTGCTGTCAATTCCATAAAGAATGGCTAGAGCAAGCCACTTTATGGCAGCATCGTCCTTGTCTTCGTCGTCTTTCAAAACAGACATTTCCCTGAGAGGTTCAGTGCTGAGGTAACAATCACACATTTCCTGAACCTTGAGGTGGTAGCTTCGATTGTCTTTCATGGGATATCCTCCTTAAAAATGACCTGCAGGTTACCAAAAGGCATCCTCGGTGGCGAAGTCCTCTGGGTGAAGCATATTGCCTGGTGCATCCAGCCTCAGCTGTGATGAGTGCAAGTGGTCTGCAAAGGGCCATCGCATTTCGGCCGGTCTGCCGGCAGAAAACCCTGACCTGAGCTCTCCTGCCAGGAGGACCAGATGGGTATCCACCCGGGAGCTCTCCAAACTCCGGCCGCCCGGCAATGATGCACCATGAAAGGCTCATGCAAGAATACCTTTCTCCGAGGTACGCTAAGAAAAGGATAACAATCAAATCAGACACATCAAGTTGATAGGGAGCCACTTTCCGACCCTTTGACCGGTTTTTAGAGAAAACCAAAATAGGTGACTCGGGTATTTCCCATCAGAGATTTCAGAGGGAAAGACCTGAATCACCCATCTCAAAATACTATCTGGATCAGACATATCTACACAAGATGCCCTATTCTTTTGGTGAACAATTGTCGATAGTTTGTGCGATACACTGTATGAGGTGTGTCAAGCCTTGACCAGCGGCACCATGGGCAGGGAAGAGGCATTCAAGGAAGGAAATGGTGAGCCGGCGGAATCCAGTTACCCTGAAATGGGCAGACTTATGGTTGTTGAGCAAGAGATCCTGAATGTCCTTCTCGTTGAGAGCAACGAAGACGGCTATATTCTCGTCCGCAACCTGCTTGATGAAGCCCCACGATCGCGATTCAATCTGGACTGGGCGCGTGACTATGAAATAGCGATCCATGAGTTTGATCTCAAACGCCATGATGCCTATCTGGTCGATTACAACCTGAAAGGGCGAAGCGGGCTCGACATTTTGCAGGAAGCCATCGCACGAGGGTGCCGGGCGCCGCTGGTACTCTTGACGGGAAGGCCCGAACCCGACATCGACATCGCCGCAGTGAGGGCTGGGGCATCCGATTATCTCATCAAAAGCGAAATCACACCCCACCTCCTGGAGCGTTCCATCCGATATGCCATAGAACGGAAGCGGGCTGAAGAGACTCTGAGGGATTCACAGCATCAGCTGCGACATCTTTCTGCCGAGCTTCTGCACATCCAGGAGGAGGAAAGGAAGCTCATCGCGAGCGAGCTCCACGGAAACCTGGGGCAGTTGCTGGTCGCCGTCAAGCTGGGTGTCGAGAATACCCTCGCTCACTTGAAAAGAGGCCGCATTTCCTCCCAAAAATTGGAGCCGCTTGTTCCTGTACTCCAGCACGCCATCGAGGAGGTTCGGCTGCTTTATACGAAGCTGCGCCCCATTATTTTGGACGATCTGGGTATTGTGGCCACCTTGAATTTGTATACCCGTGAATTCTCACAGTTGCATCCGGAAGTGGACGTCGCGACATTGATCGACGTCGATGAGGCGGAAATCCCGGACGAGCTGAAAGTGGTTATTTACCGCCTGGTTCAGGATGCCCTGGAGATCACCATTAACGGAGGGGCACGCAAAGAGGTCAGCTTAAGTCTTCAGAGGGACGAAGAATCCATTTCTCTACTAGTCAGCGCAAAGCCCCATGATGCCAAACCGACACACCTCAGCGGCGGGCAATACTCTCAACGCTCTCTGAACCTTGCCGCCATGAGAGAGCGCACGATACTGTCCGGCGGGCGTTTTTCGGAAGATTCGGACCACAGGGGCACCTGGACAACCCATATGGTCTGGCCCACCAAATGAAATGGGCGCAAAGCTATAGGCCTCCTTTTCTCCTCGCTTCAGCTCAATCCGTTCCGTCACCCTTCATAACCCGGAATATGTCACCATAGCCTTTTCTTTGTTCATGACAGATCCTGTGGGCTAGGCAATGAGGGCATCCAAGCTTCTCAGAACGGCTTCCGGCAATGGTCGCACGACTCCCTTGCCCAGAAGATGGGCGAAAAATAGCGTATGAGCAGCATGTTCAAGCTTTTCCAGTTTCAGAAAAGCGTCTTCGAGGGATGTCCCCATGGTGACGGACCCATGGCGCTCGAGAAGAATCGCCTGGTGATGATCCACCAGCGCCTCGATGGACCTGGGGACTTCGTCCGTCGTGGGGGTGGCGTAAGCTGCTGTGGGAACTGCGCCGAAAGTCAGGTAGACCTCGGGAAGCGTTTCAGCCATAAACGGCAAGGATGCAACAGTGAACGCAGTCAGCATGGGCGGATGAGCATGGACAACCGCCTGGACGTCGTTGCGGCGGGCGTAGATCAACGAGTGCATGCGGATTTCGCTCGATGGCTTCGACCTGCCCTGCAGAACCTCTCCTTGGAAATTCACCAGAAGCATGTCCAGGGGAATCAATTCTCCTTTGGGCTTACCGCTCGGCGTAATGAGGAAGGAATCTGCTCCAATCCGGCAACTGACATTTCCATCCGTGGCAGCAATAAGGCCCGTTGCCTGAAGTCTACGGCAAACATGAGCAAGAGAAATGCGCGCCTGGGTCGTCTCAACCATCTGCACTCCGCTCCCGGATCGAGTTGTCCCGTGGTGACAAGGTGCTTTTCACCTTGTTTTGTTCAATCAGTTTATATATCTGTACCACACACCATGAGCCTGAATCCACCATGCGATATTTAGCTCACTGGACTGACTGCAATCGCCTTTATGTGCAAGGCCGGCGCGGGAATGGCAGGGAAAGATGCAATTCTCCGATGTGCCTCGGCCTGAAGGTTTGTCAGAAATATTTCCTGAGATAAAGGACGTTCGTGATGAAGTGGTTCAGGAGGAGAAGGCATAAGGAGGACGCAATTCAGGAATCCGGCAGCATCCCCGATCAGGCGAACGAAGAACCGGCGGATGTGACGGAGGACTTGAGCCATGGGCACGAAACCTCAAGTGCTGAGAGCATTGTGCGAAACGGAACCACCGAGGACCTTGCACCTGAACACGAGGGAGAGATGGATTCCGCCTCAACTGCGGAAGAAATCGAAGATGAGCGCCTCGCCAAGAAGCGCTGGGGTGGGAGACTGAGGGAACGTCTGCGTAAGACCAGAGAGCGGCTCTCCGATCGCCTCGACCGGTTGACGGCTGGCAGAAGACACCTCGACGTCGATATCCTGGATGAACTGGAGGAGATCCTGATCACTTCGGACCTGGGAGTACGGACTTCTCAAAGGCTGCTCCAGCACGTGACCGAGGGAATCAAGCGCAAAGAGCTCGGTGACGCCCGGCTGCTTCGCGAGCATCTTCGCGAGGACATTCGGAACCTCCTTTCTCTGAATCCTGAATCCTGGGACTTCAACAAGAATCGACCCTTTGTGATCATGGCTGTGGGGGTCAACGGAGTAGGCAAAACAACCACAGTGGGGAAACTGGCTCACAGGCTGAAACAGGAAGGACACCGCGTCATGCTGGTGGCGGCGGACACTTTCCGGGCGGCCGCCGTCGAGCAGTTGGTTCTATGGGGCGAACGAACGCAGGTTCCCGTTATCCACCAGAAGAGCGGATCGGATCCTTCAGCCGTGGTGTTCGATGCCATAGAAGCCGCCGTTGCCCGTAACGTGGACGTCGTTCTGCTGGATACCGCCGGCCGCATGCACACGAAGGCGAACCTCATGGAGGAGCTCAAGAAGATTCAAAGAGTCGTCGCTAAAAAGCTCCCGGGCGCACCCCATGAGATCCTGCTGGTTCTGGATGCCACAACTGGTCAGAATGCACTTTCCCAGGCCAGGCTGTTCAAGGAAGGTGTGGGGGTGACCGGACTCATTCTCACTAAGCTGGATGGCACGGCCAAAGGGGGTATTATTACGGCTGTCTGCGAAGAAACGGGAGTACCCGTCCGTTTTATCGGGGTCGGTGAGGATGTGGAAGATCTCAGACCTTTTGATCCTGACGAATTCAGCCGGGCCCTTTTTTAAGCGGACGCAGAGAAAGGATGGCGATGAAAGGTGCTTTGGAGGGAATTCGGGTCCTGGACCTGTCTCGATTGCTGCCCGGACCTTTTTGTTCCATGCTCCTGGCGGATCTGGGTGCGGACGTCATCAAGGTCGAAGATCCCCGTGTTGGAGACTATATTCGCTGGTGGCCTCCAAAACTCGGAAACAACAGCGGGTTCCACGTGGTCCTGAACCGCAACAAGCGGTCACTGTCCCTCAATCTGAAATCACCGGAGGGCAGAGACATCCTGATGCGGCTTGCCAGGGATGCGGATGTCGTCCTGGAAGGTTTCAGGCCCGGGGTCATGAAGAAGCTCCGTCTGGACTATGCAACTCTTAAAAGCGTCAATCCGAGGATCGTTTTCTGTTCGATTTCCGGCTACGGGCAGGAGGGGTCACGCTCCCAGAAGGCGGGGCACGACATCAACTACCTGGCTCTGAATGGCGTCCTGTCCTATGGCGGGCGTTCCGGTCGCCCCACGATCCCCGGGGTTCAGATCGCCGACCTCGGCGGAGGCGCCCTCCTGGCAGCCTTCAGCATCCTCGCCGCACTGCTGGCTCGCGAGCGTCTCGGCGAGGGGCAGTCTATCGACATTTCCATGACGGATGGAGCCATGACCTGGAATTGCCTGCGCTGGGGTCAGTTCATCGCCGACGGACGCATCCCTTTCGCGGGAGACGATTTTCTCAACCATGGCTATGCGTGCTACAACATTTATGAGACCAGTGATGGGCGTTTTATGGCTCTGGGAGCCCTGGAACCGCAATTCTGGAAAGCTTTCTGCCAGGGAATGGGTCGAGCGGACTGGAACCGTGAGGATTACTTCGATCCCGGCCCACATCAGGCCGTCCTCGAAACAGAGATTGCGGCGGCGTTCAAACAAAGGACTCAGGCCCAATGGGTCGAGATTCTGTCCCCCTTTGACTGCTGCTGCGAGCCCGTG
>CAZEOY010000251.1:0-5776 GCA_964513835.1 uncultured Syntrophobacteraceae bacterium | reverse complement strand
AAACCCGCTGCCCGGAGTGGTGACGATACCCGCTTCCTTCAGCAAAAGCGAAGTGAAGTCCTGAGACGTGTATCCTTCCGGTGTGGGGCACCAGACGTAAAAAGTCGCTTTTGGCGGCGTCGGTTTCAACCTTGCGCTCTTCAGGCCTTCGATGAGAATGTCCCGGCGTTCCTGGTAGATGGCCTGCATCTCTGCCACACACCGCTGGTCGCTCTCCAATGCAGTGATTCCCGCCCACTGGATTGCGTTGAACGCTCCCGAATCGATGTTGCTCTTCACCTGTCCCAGTGCGCTGATCACTTGAGCATTCCCCACAGCAAACCCAAGGCGCCACCCCGTCATATTGTAGGTCTTGGACAGGGAGTGAAACTCTATTCCCACCTCCTTGGCCCCGTCCACCTCGAGGAAGCTCATGGGCCGATACCCATCGAATCCCATCTCGGTGTACGCGGCGTCATGGCAAACCATGACGTCATACTGGCGAGCAAACTCAACGACCTTCTCGAAAAAGCCCTTTTCGGCGGTTGCCCCCGTGGGATTGTTAGGATAGTTGATGAACATGACCCTGGCTCTGCGAGCCACTTCCGTCGGAATGGCATCCAGGTCGGGCAGGAATCCGTTCTCCTGCAGAAGCGGCATGAAATGACTCACGCCTCCGGCAAACATGGTGGCGATGTCGTACACCGGATAAGCGGGGGAGGGTACGAGCGCCATATCCCCCGGATTGATACAGGCCAGAGGAAGATGCGCGATGCCCTCCTTGGAGCCAATGAGCGTCAAAACCTCGTTTTCCGAGTCCAGGTCCACTCCAAAACGGTTCTTGTACCAGCGTGCGACACTTCCCTTGAAGTCGTTCATGCCGGAATAAGAAGGGTACTGATGATTTGCAGGATCCTCGGCGGTACGCTGCAGGGACTCGATGATGTGCCTCGGAGTGGGAAGATCAGGATCTCCCACGCCCAGATTTATGACATCGACACCTTTGGCGATCAACTCGGCCTTGAGGCGATCAATCTCCTTGAAGAGGTAAGGGGGAAGCCGTCGGAGTCGTTCAGCCTTTTCAAATCCCATCCATTTCTCCGATATTCTCTGGTTTGTTTGGATATCCGCTACTTGATGCCAAGCACGTTCTGCATGTCGTACAGACCCGGTGGTTGGCTGACCACCCAGGCGGCAGCCCGGAGAGCGCCGCGAGCAAAGTTGTCACGACTGTGAGCACGATGGGTGAGCTCGATCCTCTCCCCCATCCCCCCGAAAGTCACCGTGTGCTCGCCCACGATATCCCCGGCCCGGACGGTCTGTATGCCGATCTCCTTCTGTGTTCTCTCGCCGATGAGCCCATGCCGCGCATAAACTCCCACCTGATCCAGGTCGCGCTCCAGCGCTTGGGCCGCCACCTGTGCCAGTTTCAACGCCGTCCCGCTCGGAGCGTCCTTTTTGAATCGATGGTGAGCCTCCACAATCTCAATATCGAAACCATCTCCGAGCATTTTGGCGACATCGGCCACGATCTTGAACAACACGTTGACCCCCATGCTCATATTGGGAGCCAGAACGCAAGGGATGCTTCGGGTCAGCTCCTTTGCCTTCTGTACCTGTTCGGCGCT
Source organism: uncultured Syntrophobacteraceae bacterium (assembly GCA_964513835.1). Lineage (GTDB taxonomy): Bacteria > Desulfobacterota > Syntrophobacteria > Syntrophobacterales > Syntrophobacteraceae > JALOOX01. Next base: position 4,169 of record CAZEOY010000251.1, on the reverse strand, counting down.
GAAGCCCGTTGAGCCGATGACCATCGGCTTCCGGGCCGAGGCGGCTGCCTCCAGATGAGCACATGAAGCCGAGGCGCTGGTGAAGTCGATGATCACATCGGCATTGCCCAAAACATCCATCACGGAGCCCGAGACGGCGAGACTGGTTTGGGCCCCCCCAATACACTCGGCAATATCACGACCGACTGCCGGGTGGCCGGACTGTTCAAAACCACCGGAGAGCTCGATCCCTTCGGTTTCTCGAATGAGTTGAGCGATGCGCGAACCCATCCTTCCAGCAATTCCCGCCACAGCGGCTCTGATCATTTCCCCTTCTCCTTTGAGTCGTTCTCATAAGCTGAAGTATCATTCAGCCTCTGAACCGGGAGTGAATCACGGGGCTGCCACGCTTCATCCCTTTCCAAGGGGATCACGAATTGTCCCCGGGGCCGGCCCTTCCTGCCGAGGACTAGAGAAGCCCGTAGGCCTGGAGGTCTCGTTTGAGGCGCTCGCGGTTGGCTTCGGACATGGGCGCCAGGGGCAGTCTCACTTCATCGCTTTCGATCCTGTTCATCATGGCGAGGGCAGCCTTGACCGGAGCCGGGTTAGTTTCGTAGAACAGGGCGTGGCAGAGCGGCAGGAGGCGATAGTAGAGCTTCTGGGCCTCCGAGAACTTGCCGTCGAAATAGAGGTTGCACAGGTCGGCCATGTCCCTGGGAGCAATATTCGACGTCACGGAAATGACTCCCTTCCCTCCCACGCAGAGCAGCGGAAAGGTCAGGAAATCCTCGCCAGAAACCACGGAGAAGTCGTCTCCGCATCGGGAGATGATGTCGGTGATCTGCTTCATGCTGCCCGACGCCTCCTTCACGCCGACGATATTGTCGATCTTGGCGAGGCGGGCTATCGTGTCCGGCTCCATGTTGACCGCGGTCCGCCCCGGGATATTGTAAAGGATGATGGGAATATCCACGGACTCGGCCACCTTCCTGAAATGCTGATAAAGGCCTTCCTGGGTGGGCTTGTTGTAATAAGGGCTGATCATGAGCGCCCCGTCCGCTCCGGCAGTTTTGGCATGCTTCGTCAATCGTATCGCTTCATCCGTGTTGTTCGAACCGCTGCCGGCGATGACCGGGATGCGCTTGTTCACTTGCTCTACGGCGATTTCCACCACACGTTCATGCTCTTGAAACGAGAGCGTCGCCGATTCTCCAGTGGTACCGCATGGGACGATCCCGTGGGTTCCATTGGCGATCTGGAATTCGATCAGATCACGCAAAGCCGCTTCATCAACCTGACCGCCTTTGAACGGCGTCACAATGGCCACCATAGCCCCTCGAAACATGATTCCCTCCCTAGTCTCGTAGTGTTTCGTCCCAGAGCTCAGCTTCGTAAACCACCCGAGCGTCGCCTTCAAGACAGACATCTGAAAACGATGAGCCAACCCCTTCGCTGGAGTGGGTGAAATAGATCGTCAATGTCTCACCACTCCTCGTGAGGACATCAACAGGGGATTCGACCAGGCCTCGCAAAGCGGCCATGATGGCCGAGGCAATGGAGCCCGTCCCACAGGCGAGGGTTTCACCCTCCACCCCGCGTTCGTAAGTTCTGATGGTCAGCCGATGCGTATCTCGAACGTGGACAAAATTCACGTTGGCGCCTGCAGGTTGAAAGTGTGGATGAAAGCGCAGAGCCCGGCCCCATTCCGATACCCTGGCCTCCTCAAGGGCACCGGCCGTCTCCAGAAAGTGAATCGCATGCGGGACCCCCGTATTCACGAAATCGAGCAGGAACGAGCGGTCGGAGGTCCGCAACTCCAAGCGGGTCTTCTGACCCTGTGGAGGCGTCGTGCGGATCTTGACTCGTGAACCTCGAAGCTCCGCTTCAATGACGCCCGCCAGTGTTCTGAAGGCCATCTTCGTCTTCGAGGTGATTCCTGAAAGGAAAGCAAACCGAGCCGCACAGCGTGCGCCATTGCCGCACATCTCGGCGACGCTGCCGTCCGCATTATAAAACCGCCACTGAAAATCCACCTCCGGGTCGTCTTCAAGGAGAATCAGGCCGTCGGCTCCCACCGACAGCTTGTTTCGGCAGGCTTTTCTGGCGAGCTCCTTCTGCTTCTCTTCTCCCGCAATCTTCTGGGAACGGTTGTCGATGAGGATGAAGTCGTTGCCGCTGCCCGTCATTTTGAAGAAAGCGATGCGATCAACTCCAGCATTTTCCATTTCGAGAATCATCCTTTCGCATGCTCTGCGAACATCGGATCGTCATGTCAACTCCGGGATCCATTCGCCGCGTATGAGGTCCTCGTGGGTCTCGCGCTTGCGGATGACGAAATACTGGTCATCCTTGACCAAGACTTCACTGGCTCTCGGCCTGGAGTTGTAATTGGAAGACATGGTGAAACCATAAGCTCCCGCACTCATGACAGCAAGGCGATCACCGGGCTGCACCATGGGAAGCCCGCGCTCCCGGGCCAGAAAATCACCCGACTCGCAAATGGGTCCCACGACGTCCACGACCTGCATTTCCCGGTCACTCTTCACCACCGGGAGGATCTGATGGTAAGAACCATACAGGCTTGGCCGGACCAGATCGTTCATCCCGGCATCCACAATGACGAAGTCTTTACTGGCGGATTTCTTGGTGTAGAGCACGTGGGTCAGCAGAACTCCAGCGTTGCCGACGATAACGCGCCCCGGTTCGAAAATCAAGGTGCACGAAAGCCCCTCCAGCTCGTTCAGAATGGCCTCGGCATATTCGTGGGGATGGGGGGGAGACTCCTGGTCGTACACAATGCCCAATCCTCCCCCGAGATCCAGATAGCGAACAGGGATCCCCACCTCTTCCAACCGGTCGATGAGCACTCGCAGCCGTTTGAGGGCATCCACAAACGGGGAAATATCCGTCAGCTGGCTTCCGATGTGGCAGTCCACACCCAGAATCTCGATATGATCCAGCTCCATCGCCCTTCTATACGAGTGGATGGCGCCTTCGATATCGATGCCGAATTTGTTCTTCTTGAGGCCGGTCGAGATGTACGGATGGGTCTTTGGGTCCACATCCGGATTGACTCGAAGAGCGATCCGAGCCCGGGTCCCGAGCTTTCCGGCTCTGATGTTGATGGCCTCCAGTTCGAGCTCCGACTCGATATTGAACATCAGGATGTTCTCTTTGAGAGCGTAATCAATCTCCTCGATCGTCTTGCCAACCCCGGAATACACGATTCGATCGGCCGGGATCCCAGCCTTGCGGGCGCGGAACAACTCGCCGCCCGAAACGATATCCACTCCGCCCCCCAATGAACCAAACAGATTCAGGATGGCCAGGTTCGAATTGGCCTTCATGGCGAAGCATGTGAGATGCGGCACCCTGGAGAAAGCCTCGTCAAACACGCAAAAGTGATGCTTCAGGGTGGCGTAGCTGTACACGTAACATGGGGTCCCCACCTCGTCCGCCACCTTTCCGAGGGGGACCTTTTCGCAATGGAGCTCATCCTGGTCAAAGCGGAAATAATGCATGCGGGATCTCTTCTGTGTCCACGGGTTCTAGTCAAACTGCAGGCTGCGGATCTCAACCCACTTGGACAACAACCCCTCCTGCTCTTCCGCTTGGGGGTTGACTGCCGACACGGCGTAAGAGTAAAGAGCATTCTTCTTCACAGCCCGGTCCACATAGGGGCCTCGGGGTACAGGGGCTGCCGTGAGACGGGTAATCTCCTTGCCTTCCTTTCGATAGACGTGATAACCGCCAACAACCCCCTCGCTCTCCATCCAGTTGACCTCAATGGCCCCCTGGGAGGGAATCGTCCAGACGGTTTTGGGAGGGGGAGGGGGCACAGCAGCCGGAGCCTTGGTTTTTGCCGATACTGCGGGCTCCCCCATCACAAGGGTGCCCTCGAAGTTGAGGAGGGGAGTCACCCGGTAATCATAACTGTGCTGTGATGCAACCGCCTTGTCCAGGAACGTGCTGGCCCGGACCGGCACCGAGGAGATATTCTCCCAGCTGCCGCTCCCCGCTCTGCGCTCGATGATATACCGCAGCTCACCCTGGAGAGGTTTGCCCTGTGAATCCTTTTGGGATGGCTTCCACTTCAGAAGGATTCCCTGGGGTTGTGTACTGACAGTCAGATTATTCGTGCGCCCCGGCCCTGGAATCACCTTGGTGATAACCGGGTTGGACTGAGACTG
>CAZEOY010000250.1:3586-5788 GCA_964513835.1 uncultured Syntrophobacteraceae bacterium | reverse complement strand
ACCGCCTATTTCATCAGGAGCGTGGCGCACAAACAGCCGCCTTATGAACAGGTGAAGGCCGACATTCTGAGAACGCTCTCCAAGAGTGATGAATGCCTGAAAAGGAATCTGTTTCCTCCCGAGGAATACGACATGGCCCGTTTTGCGGTCTGCGCGTGGGTGGACGAGGTGATTCTGAACTCGGCCTGGCAGGAAAAGGACCATTGGAAACGCGAGCAGCTGCAGAGGCTCTTTTACCGGACGACTGACGCCGGAGAGGAGTTCTTCGATCGGCTCAACATGGTCGGCTACCACCAGAGGGATGTGCGGGAGGTGTATTTTCTCTGCCTCGCCCTGGGATTCATGGGGCGTTACTGTCATCAGGGCGATGAGTTCCTGCTGGCGCAAGTCAAGTCCTCCAACCTGAAGCTTCTGATGGGGAGCTCCGTCGGGCCCCCGTCGCTCGAACGAGTCGAGCTTTTTCCGGAGGCATATCAGATGGGGGAATTGGAGCCCTACGTTCAGAAACGTCGTCATCCTTTCTCCCTGGTCAACATCATTGGGATTGTCGGACCTGTCGTCCTGTTCGGGCTGCTTTACCTCATCTACAATTTCACCCTGAACAGCATCATGGAGAACTTCTTCAGCAGGGTCGCATAGATGAAACAGGTTTTCATCAAAATCCTGAAGATCGCCTTTCTGGTTGCCCTGGCCTTGCTGGTGGTCCTCATCAGCTTCGGAGTGGTTTTGAGCCTGGATTGGCCCTGGTGGGTGGGGATCTTTATTCTCATCGGGCTCATCGGTTTGTGGATCGCCTTCCTGTTCTTCCGTAAGCTGTGGCTCAAGCGCCGTGAGCAGCAGTTCGTCCAGCAGATCATCGAGCAGGATGAGTCGCAGCTGCGGCAGTTGGCCGAGAAGGACCGCGTACAGGGCAAGGAGCTTCAAGATCGATGGAAGGAAGCCATCGAGGCCCTGAAGCAGTCGCACCTCAAAAAGCAGGGCAACCCTCTCTATGTGCTTCCCTGGTATCTCGTGATCGGCGAGAGCGGCTGTGGAAAGACCACCTCCATCCAGAGCGCCCGCCTCTCTTCGCCCTTCTCGGAAGTGGCACGGATCTCTGGTATTTCAGGAACCCGAAGCTGCGACTGGTGGTTCTTCGACCAGGCCATCATATTGGACACGGCGGGACGATACACCATCCGGGTTGACGAAGAGCGAGACAAGGAGGAGTGGCAGCGGTTTCTGACACTTCTCGCCAAGTATCGCCAGCGCGAGCCTTTGAATGGTCTCATCGTCAGCGTTGCCGCCGACAAGATCCTTCAGGCGACGCCCGAAGTGCTGGAAGAGGATGCCCGGAACATCCGCAGGCGTATCGACGAGCTCATGCGCGTCCTGGGAGCCAAATTCCCGGTTTACCTGATGGTGAACAAGTGCGACCTGATTCAGGGAATGAACGAGTTTGCCGGCCAGCTCCCCGAAAAATCCCTGGATCAGGCCCTGGGACACCTCAATCAGCGGATCAGCACCGATATCGAAGGTTTCCTGGAGGATTCCTTCGTGCGAATCGGCGAGCGGCTGAGGGACCTGAGGCTCCTTCTCCTGCATCAGCAGGAGTCCAGGGAGGTCGACCCCCCGCTGCTGCTCTTTCCCGAGGAGTTTGAGAAGCTCAAGCCCGGCCTGCGCACGTTCATGAAGGCGGCCTTTCAGGAGAACCCCTTCCAGGAAACGCCCATTTTCAGGGGCCTTTTTTTCAGCAGCGGTCGCCAGGAGGGAACCCCGTATTCCCATTTTCTCCAGGCCCTGGGCCTCATCGAGGAGAAGGAGGTCCTGCCGGGCACCAGCAAGGGCTTGTTTCTTCACGATTTCTACTCAAAGATCCTTCCCAGGGATCGAGGGCTGTTCGCTCCCACCAAACGGTCCATGGAATGGGCTCGGGTAACACGGAATCTCGGCCTGACGGCCTGGATAGCCCTGGGGCTGGCCGTGTGCGGCCTCCTGAGCTTCGCCTTCGTTAAGAACCTGCGGGGACTCAGGATGGCGACCCACGAATTCACCGAGCGGGCCCAGTTTCGGGGGGACCTGCTGACGGACATGGGGACCCTGGACCGCTTCCGGCAGGCCATACTGCTGGTGGAGGAGCATAACCGGGGCTGGTGGATTCCGCGGTTTGCACTCAATCAGAGCATCGAAGCCGAAGTGCGGCTCAAGGATTTTTACTGCAAG
>CAZEOY010000250.1:0-3576 GCA_964513835.1 uncultured Syntrophobacteraceae bacterium | reverse complement strand
CAAGCAGTTCAAGACGGCCTTCCTGAACATCTTCGACGAGCAGCTGACGGGTAGGATGGCCACATTCCCCCCAACCGTCACAGATGATGTCCTCGGACGTCATGTGGCTCACCTGGCCCGTCGCATCAACCTGTTGAAAGCCCGGCTGGCCGGCCAGGGACTGGACCAGCTGAAAGGTAAAGCGCAGCCGGCCTATGACCCGGCCCTATCCTACGTTGAAAAGGAAAAGTCGACCGGCCAGAAGGATCTTTTCGGCTTGCTCTACCTTTACTATCTCATCTGGCGAAGCGATACGAGCGAGCTCAACATCGAGACCACGACGCTCCAGCGATGGCTCGAGCAGATGCTCGCCCTCAAGGGCTGGCAGCTCAACTGGATGGCCGGCTGGGCCAACGTGCAGCCCACCCTGGAACCTGTGAGCATCGATCAGTTCTGGTCCGGAAGCCTTCCGCTCACCAACTCCGTCCGAGTGGAGCCGGCATTCACCAGGAAGGGAAAGCAGTTCATTGACGGTTTCATCGTCGAAGTCGAGGCCGCGCTGCCTTCCCCTCAGGCCCTGGCCCGGTCCAAGTCGGACCTCGGCCTGTGGTATCCACAGGAATTCCAGAGGTCGTGGAAAAGCTTTCTCAGCGCCTTTCCAACTGGCGTTCAGAAGCTGAACGGCCGGGAAGAATGGCAGCAGGCTGCAGCCAAAATGGCCTCGGACGATGGCCCCTATTGGGCTGTCCTGGCAAGAAGCGCCTCTGAGCTCCAGTCCATCGGGTTCGACAAGGACCTGCCCAACTGGGTGAAGCTCATCTTTCAGCTGCAATTGGCCAGAAGTCAGGCGGGGCTTCAGGATGTCTCACAGGACAAGGGGCTGCTGGGCAGGGCTGCCGAGAAGGGCAAACAGTGGGTGGATGAGATCGGCAAGACTCTCGGGAGCGTGCCGGGGATCTCCCTGGAAGCCCACACCAAATCCGTTCAGGCTAGCCAGGAATACCAGAAGGCACTTTCAGCCATTACGCCGGTTTCCGCATCGCCAAAGCTTGCCTACGATATCACTGCCCAGGTCTTCAGCCAGGATGAAATCACGGGGCAGTCCCCCTATTTCACTGCCTGGCGTGCGGCAGCCAATCTCGAGAATGCCATGACCAGCGGAGCGGCGGGAGAAGAACCATTCTGGAAGCTGGTCAGGGGGCCCCTCGATTTCCTTTGGACCTTTATGCGACTGGAAACCGCCTGCTATGTTCAGAAGAGATGGGAGGAGGAAGTCCTGTCCGAAACCCTTGTGAGCCAGGACGCCATGGTGGTCCAGACCCGGCTGCTGGGTGACAACGGATTCGTGTGGAAGTTCGTCAAGGGGACGACGGCCCCCTTTCTGGGCCGCAATGTTCAGAAGGGAGGGTACTACGGCAAGGATGTGGCCGGGGACACCCTGCCCTTCGATCCGTCCTTCATTACCTATCTCAATAAAGGAGCCACCATTCCCACCGCACTGGCGGCTCAGCAGACCGCTGCCGCACAGGCTGCAGCTCAGGCCGCAGCAGGCGGGGGGGGCGGTGCCAAGCAATACACAGTCTCCATCCGGGGTCTTCCAACGGACGTCAATCCTGACGCCAGGCTCAAACCCCAGGCCGTCCGCCTGGAGCTCCGCTGTGAAAGCGGCGTTCAGCGGCTCGACAATTTCATGTACCCCAACAGTGCCACTTTCAAGTGGACGCCGAACGCCTGTCAGGACGTTGTGATGAAAATCGAGATCGGTGAGCTCGTTTTGACGCGCTTCTACGGAGGGGACATGGCCTTTCCCAAATTTCTGAGGGAATTCCACGGGGGAGAGCGCACCTATACCCCCAAAAACTTCCCCGAAAGTCGTGCCGGACTGGACGATTTAGGGGTCCGCTATATCACCGTCAAATATGATTTCGGGGGAGCCGGACCTGTCATTGATCTGCTTTCCAGCAAGGAGCGGGGCCCGCCTCAGCTGCCCACGGTCCCGGTCTTGCGCCCACCATCACGGATTCTCAAATGCTGGGATCGCTAGGACTCGACCGAAAATGGATCTGGTGCATCCGGGGCAAGCACCCGGGCCTCAAGGACTACTTCACCCTCGGGGCGGACTCTCCCATGTTGTCCGCCTTTGCCGATTGGATTGAGAAGGGTTATCGGGGCCTCGCAGAAAGATCGAGCTCACCCGGAAGCCTGATCTCCTACCGGTTCTGGGTGGGAGGCCCCCGCGGCGGGTCTCTCCTTTGTGGAGTGGTCAAGGACAGCAGCGACAGCGTGGGCCGGCCTTACCCGCTCATTCTGATGGGCATGGGCCCAATGGCCAATTGGGATGCGCACTGGGACGAGATTCCCCTGGCCTGCGAACTTTCCTGGGCACAGCTGGAATCGATCTCGACACGTCCTTATCGGGATTTCAAGCAGATGGAATCCGATCTGCGGACCCTTAAACCGCCCACAGCCGACTGGGGCGGGTTCGGCACAGAGGGAGAGCCTGAATCCAGCACCTATGGAGAGGAGACGCGGAGACCCGAACTGGAAGGAATCCTCACACAGCGTATGAACTCGGATGTTCTCATTCTGCCACTTTCAGGCGACCGCTATGGCGATTCGACACGGGACGTTCGCACTCTGCACGTGCTTCTCAAGCGCCACAGCCCGGCCATACCCAAAGCGGTTTTCATGGGCGGGAGACCTACGGAAACGATGCTGGCTGTATTCAAACGCCCACTGTTGCCGGAAGACTTCGGTAGATTGTGGTTCGTAAAACCGATCCCGTGAAATCGTTCCCGGAAATCCACAGTAATTTTCATTGCATCGGTCGATACGCACCGATAGAATGTTTCAAACCCTTGAAGGGCGCAATCCATGGAAGCAAAAGAGCTCATACGTGCCGGTAAGCTTGGTGAAGCTCGCAGCCGACTCGTCTCGGAGATCAAAGAACACCCCGGGGACGCTGCCATTAGGACGCTCTTGTTTCAGGTCATGGCACTGTTGGGTGAGTGGGACAAGGCCGAACGCCACCTGGATGTCTTGTCCGCCCAGGATGTGAAGACGGAAATAGGCGTCCAGGCTTACAAGAACCTCCTGAATATGGAACGCCAACGGCACGAGACCTTCGAGATCGGGAGGCGGCCCTCCCTGGTTCCCTCCACACCTCCTTACCTGGAGCTCGTATTCCTGCTCTGGGAGAGCCTGAACCGAAACGACATCGACGAAGCGAGCGCCCTGCAGGACAAGATCGATGCGGCGCGCCCCGGCATCACAGGACGGTGCAACGACAGGCCTTTCACCGGCTTTTCCGACACGGACGCCTATCTTGCGCCTTTTGTCGAGGCCATGATTCATGACCGATATGTCTGGATTCCTGTCGAATGTATTCGTGAGTTGCTGCTCACGCCACCCCAGACCCTGTTGGACACCATCTGGGCACCTGCCCACATCACGACGTGGGAGGGACTGACCCTCCAGTGCAATCTGCCCGTTCTTTATCCGGAATCTTACAAGCAGGCCGCTGATCCCATCAAAATGGGGCGCCTCACGGAATGGGTCCATATTGGAGGGCGCTTCTCAAGGGGATTCGGGCAACAC
>CAZEOY010000249.1:0-5788 GCA_964513835.1 uncultured Syntrophobacteraceae bacterium | reverse complement strand
CTGCCTGCTTGTGGGAGGCCGAATTTGACACCTTGTTGCATTCGCCGGGCATTGAGGTGCTCACCTGCTCCGAAGTGGTGGAGGCTGCAGGATCCTGGGGCGGTTTTGTCGTTAAGGTCAGGCAGCGTGCTGCGCTGGTGGATCCCAACGCCTGTATCGGCTGTGGCCTCTGCGAGACGGCATGCCCGGTATCGGCACCCAACGAATACAACGAAGGACTCGATGTGCGGAAGGCGGTACATATTCCCTATCCCGGCTCGCTGCCTCATGTCGCCGTCATCGACCAAGACCGGTGCACAAGGTTTCGACTTGACGATGATTGCCAGGCGTGCAGGGATGCCTGTCCCTTTGGCGCCATCAACTACGAGGAGCGGGACAGAGAGAGAGAAATCCAGGTGGGCGCGGTTGTTCTGGCCACCGGCTTCGATCTCCTGGACACCCGCTGTGCGCCACAATACGGGTATGGGACTTTGAATCATGTGGTCACCAGCCTGGAGCTCGAGCGGATGCTGAGCTCATCCGGGCCCACGGAGGGGAAAGTCCTCCTGGGCAACGGTCAACCGCCCAAGAGTCTTGCTATTGTCCACTGCGTCGGTTCCCGCAATCGCCGGTTCAAGAGCTATTGTTCCGAAGTGTGCTGCCGCTACTCGCTCAAGTTTTCCCACCAGGTTCTGCAGCAGCTTCCCGAAACGGAAATCATCGAGCTTTTTTCCGATCTTTGCCTTCCGGGGCGTCATGCCCAGCCGTCCTTTGACAGCCTGCAGGAGGACGGGAGGGCCACCCTGGTCCGGATGCGGGAACCGGGTGCAGTTGAAATAACGGCCGCCGAAGACAGGATCGCCATTGCTTACGTGGATAGTGGCGGAAAGGATCAGACGAGGCTCGTTGACATGGTGGTCCTTTCCCCGGCCATGACCGGGTCGTCCGCCGCTGCCGATCTTTCGGAGATCTTCGACCTTCCCAAAGACCAGGACGGTTTCTTTCAAGTCGGTCAGCCCGCAACGGATCCAGTGAGCAGCTGGCGGGACGGCATCTTTGTCGTCGGATGCGCCCAGCGCCCCATGGATGTCGCTTCCGCCGTCGCGCAGGGACACGCGGCTGCCGGAAGAATACTCTCCCGGCTCGTTCCCGGTGCAACAATCGCTTTGGAAGCCGGCGCCGCCATCGTCGACAGCGCTTTGTGCTCAGGCTGCAGAGCCTGTCTCGAGGTCTGCTGCTATAAAGCGCTGGGGGTTGGTCCCGAAACCCGTGGAGCAGCGATCAACAAGGCATTGTGCCGCGGGTGCGGAATGTGCGCCGCGGTATGCCCTTCCGGCGCCATCAAGATCCCGCGCTTCACTTATGCACAACTGGCCGCTGAAATAGGCGGTCTGACGGCATGACATGACCATGGACGGTTTTGAGCCGCGCATCATCGGATTTCTTTGCCATTGGTGCTCCTATGAGGGAGCGGATGGTGCAGGCAGGGCCAGAAGGACATATCCCACCGGCCTTCGAATCGTTCAGGTACCCTGCAGCGGACGGGTGGATCCGGAGCTGGTCCTCACGGCTTTTCAGAAGGGCTGCGACGGGGTGATCATTCTGGGCTGCCGGCCGGGGGAGTGCCACTATCGCCAGGGCAACCATCTGGCACTCAAGCAGGTGTCCCTTCTCAAGGGGGTTCTTCCGGCTTTTGGAATCGACCCTCTTCGAGTCAACCTGGATTGGGTGGCGGCCAGTGAGACTGAACGATTCGTGTCTCTGGTCACGAACATGATGGAAACCGTGCGCCGGCTGGGGCCCTTGCAGCGAAACCGTTTCCGGGAGTGAATCGGCCATCCGGCATCGGGTAAGCCGTTTCCCTTCCCATGACACAGCGTCGATGGGGTGGTTGCTGAATGCAAAAGGAAAAGATTGCTCTTTACTGGTGCGCCGGCTGCGGCGGCTGCGAATCATCGGTGCTCGATCTGGCCGAAGATCTCTTCGTCCTTGCGGACACGACGGAGATCGTCTTCTGGCCCATAGCCATCGACCGCAAGGTCCGGGACCTGGTTGCGCTTCCGGACGGCAGCATTGCGCTGGCGCTGGTCAACGGCGCCATCAGAACAGAGCTCCACGAGGAGATGGCTGGGCTGTTGCGGCGAAAATCACGGGTAATCATTGCACACGGAAGCTGCGCTCATCTGGGCGGGGTTCCAGGACTGGCCAACTTCTATGCGGTGGATCAACTACTAAGGCGATCCTTCGTGGAAGCTCCCACGGTATGCAATCCTCGCCGGACCCTTCCCGGTGAGACTTCCCTGACCCATGCACGCGAAACGACGCTCACCCTCTTGACCAAAAAGGTCAAAACTTTGAACCAGGTTGCGGACGTGGATTACGTTATTCCCGGCTGTCCGCCTCCCCCGGAGCTTACCCGGAACGCCATCCTTTCGGCTCTGGAAAACCGGCTCCCCTCCAAGGGTGCCGTCCTGGCCCCGGGCCAGGCTCTGTGTACCTTCTGCCCCCGGAGGGACACCATTCCAGATCGATGGAGGCTCCAGGGGTTCAAGCGGATTCACGAAACCTGTTGGGACCCTGGGACGTGTTTTATGGCGCAGGGCCTTATCTGCCTGGGACCGGCCACCCGAGGAGGATGCGGAGCTCGCTGCATCCAGGGCAACATGCCCTGTCGCGGCTGCTTTGGCCCTGTGGATGGTGTCAGGGATCAGGGAGCCAGGATGTTATCCAGTTTGGCTGCCATGATCCATGCTGCAGATCATCAGGAATTGGAACAGGTTGTTGCCACCATCCCGGACGCGGCAGGACTCATGTATCAGTACAGCCTGGCCGCATCGCTGCTGGGCGGCCTTGGTGAAGAGGGGCCCGGATGAGCTCCAGGACCATCACCATCGACCCTATCACCAGGCTGGAAGGGCATGGCAAGATCGCCATCTTTCTCGATCATCAGGGGAATGTGGAGCGGGCTTGCATACAGGCTCCGGATTTTCGTGGTTTCGAGAAATTCTGTGAGGGTCGCGCAGCCGAAGAAATGCCTCGCCTGACCCAGAAGATCTGCGGTGTCTGCCCCACTGCACATCATATCGCCGCCAGCAAAGCCCTGGATCAGCTGTTCCAGGTCACTCCTCCGCCGGCCGCACGCAAGATCCGCGAGCTCATGGTGCTTGCCTTTCTCTTCGACGATCATCTGCTGCACTTCTACTTTCTGGGCGGTCCGGATCTCATCGTGGGTCCGCAGGCCCCGACGAATGAAAGGAATTTCTTCGGAGTGGTCCGATCTCTGGGAGCCGAAGCGGGACAGAGGGTGGTCACCATGCGCAGGAGAATCCGGCAGGCGCATGCCCTGATCAGCGGCAGCCCTCTGGATCCCGTAAGCGGTCTCCCCGGAGGTGTGGCCAAAGGCCTGGATTCGGCCGAATGCCGGTTCTTCCGCCAAGTGGCCCGGGAAGCGTTGGACTTTGCCCGGTTCAGCCTGGAGGTATTCCTTGAGCGTGTCCTCCGGAATGACGAATACCTGAGTCTCATGGTCGATGAAGTCTTCACGGACTCTACATACTATCTGGGCATGATCGACGACGGGGGGAAGGTCAGTTTCTATGACGGCCAGCTCCGCGTTGTCGATCCTTATGGGAGGCAGGTTGCTCAATTCTACGGTGCGGATTATGCCGAGCATCTGCAGGAGAGTGTCGATCCTCTGAGCTACATGAAGATTCTTTATTTGAGAACTATCGGCTGGAAGGGATTCACGGGGGGCGGCGACAGCGGCATCTACCGGGTGGGCCCTCTGGCCAGGCTGAATGTGGCCGAAGGCATGGGAACCCCAATGGCCCAGCAGGAGTACGAGAAGATGTTCGCCGCATGGGGCGGCAAGCCCGTGCACAACCTCCTGGCCTATCACTGGGCCCGACTCATCGAAGTGCTGCACGCAGCGGAGCGAATGTGCGAACTTTCGGAGGATGAAGAACTGATGAGCCCGGAGCTGAGGGATCTCAACGTGCGTCCCCCTGATGACGGCAGGGAAGGAGTTGGGATCTGTGAAGCTCCCCGGGGGACTCTCATTCACCATTATCAGACCGATTCGCGGGGCATCATCAGGAAGGCGAACCTGCTGGTCGCCACGCAGAATAACGCAGCAGCACTGGGCCTCTCCATTGAAAAGGCCGCTCGAGGCTTTATCCGGGGAGGAGTGGTGTCGGAAGAAACCCTCAACAGGGTGGAGATGGCCTTTCGAGCTTATGACCCGTGCCTGGCGTGCGCCACACACTGTCTGTCAGAAGAGGAGAAGGAACCCATCGTCGTGTACGATCACAGGCGGCGGCCGATCCAGCTTTCGAAACAAACTCACTGAGGAGCCATGTCTCATGAACATTCAAGTCCTGGATACCTTGGGTCTGAAATGCCCCAAGCCCATATTGAAGCTTGCCGTCATAGCGCCGGACATGCATGTCGGAGATATTCTCGAAATCCTGGGAGACTGTCCCACATTCGAGCGGGACGTTCGCACCTGGTGTCAACGCCTGAACAAGGTCTTCCTTGCCGTCAAGGATGAGGGCGAGAACCGCAAGAGGATTCAGATTCAGTTTTAGCCGGGAAATGCACATGGGACCCAAAGAGAACTGCTGGGAATACTTCGGCTGTCACAAAGATCAGTGCCCTGCTTACGGGGTGAAGGAGTCGGCATGCTGGCTGATTGCCGGGACCCTCTGCCGCGACGAGTACCAGGGGGATTTCCTGGATAAAATCGAAGCGTGCCTGAACTGCCCTTTTCTCAACGTAACAATGGATAAAGGCAGGCTCGCCGCAACCCTCAGAAAATTCAAAGAACAGCTGATCGAATACCGTCGCATGGTGGACGAGCGAGACAGGCAACTGGAAGCCACCAATCTGGAGATGGCCATGGGACTGTCCGAAGTCTTCATGGCGCTCCGCGAAATCGCGGCGGGCAACCCCGAGGTAAGGATCCCTGAGGACTCCGACCTGGAGCTGATCACGAAACTGAAGCGGATGGTCAACCTGACCGCCGTCAATATTGGGGAAGTGGTCGATCTGTCCCATGAATTTGCCATGGGCCTGGCCGAGCATTTTGATGTTCTGCACCGTGTCTCCAATGGTGATCTGTCGGCCCGTGTACACGGTTCATCATCCCTGGAGCTCCTCGATTCGCTGAAGAACGTGACCAACTTGACCATCGCCAGTATCGCGCAGGAGATGGAGCACCGCCAGCGTGTGGAAGCTGCACTGATGGAGAGCGAGACCAAGTACCGCCTGATCGTCAACCAGATCCCCGGGGTGATCTTTCGGGGGTATCCAGATTGGAGTGTCGATTTCTTCGATGACAAAATCGAGCTTCTGACGGGCTATACCCGGGAGGACTTCAACTCCCGGCGGAGAAACTGGTGCGACATCATCAAGCCGGAAGATCTCGAGTCGCTCAAAGACGCCTTCGTTGACGCCTTGAGATCAACACAGTCCTACATTTGGGAGTACCGCATCATCACGAAATGGCAGGAGACCATCTGGGTCCAGGCGCGGGCGCAGATTGTGTGCGATGGCTCGGGAATGATCCAGCAGGTGAGCGGAATCCTCTACGACATTACCGAGAGAAAACAGGCAGAAGAGTCGCTGCGATTGAATCAGGCGCGTCTGGAGACTCTGGTGAGGCTTGGTCATATGCACAAGGGTTCCCTCCAGGCGATTTCTGATTACGCCCTGCAAAAGGGAGTGCAGCTCACGAAAAGCCAGATCGGATATCTGGCGTTTCTCAACGAGGATGAGTCCCTCAAAACCGTGGCCGGTTGGCCATCGAGCT
>CAZEOY010000248.1:2917-5789 GCA_964513835.1 uncultured Syntrophobacteraceae bacterium | reverse complement strand
TCCCCCCAGCCTGATCTTTTCCATGGTGCTCATCCCTTTTTGAAGCCCGAGCCGCGGCCGCCTCACGCGGAATTCGGCTTCTTCAGATGATTCTGCTTCTCGAGACCCCCGGAACGATTTGAGACGCTCTGCAAGCCAGACTATCGACCGTCCTCTGAGCTTGTCAACACGAAATGCCACCCGGGGAAAGGCTGGGACGAGCTCTCAAGGCGCAGGAGGACAGGGCCTGGATCTCTGCCCCAAATCCTTGATCACGCAACGGAGTAAGATAACGGCCACCTGGGTTCTTCAGGGGCAGAACAGGGTGAAGTCCCCGTGCGGCCGCAGGTCGGCGCAGGAGTTCTGGAGCCAGCACTCGTTGGAGCGGCCGCCACCGGGGTTGCCGTGGATGACCTCTCCCGCTCCCTTCCGTGCACCGAGAGCCAGACACTCATCGCGGCTGAACTGGCCGAAGAGGCATCCATAGTCGACGCAGCGCGCCTCGCTGCGCCAACCGGGAGGATAGTCCGCGCCGCCATAGCACGCATACCCCCCACGCGAGGTGTATCCAGCGGATGGTGTCGGCACGGGTGGGATGCCCCCTCCGAGGCACGCCTGCACGAAGCTCTGCAGCGGGGGAATCGCAGCCGCCTGCCAGACCGGCCATCGGGGGCCGAAGCCCTGCGTGTAGTCGAGAAGCCACCACATGTAGCAATACCGGTTGCCGCCACATTTGCCCCAGTCATCCGGAGCGTAGTTCGAGAACACGCCTCTTCCGACCAGGAGACCGTATTCGTTGAACCTCCAGGGTTTGCGGCTGTTGAACTCGGCATCGCCCGGATAGGCGTTCAGCCGCGTCGTCGCCTCGGCGATCCATCGCTCGAAGCAGGCGCTGCCTGCAGGCGTTTCCCACGGCTCTTGTGCGCGAGAGATCGACCGGGTCGCACCCATTGTGAGCAACCAGGCGCCCAGGAGAACGAGGGCCGCTCGTCGGGCGGTCGCCAGGGTCCGTCGAGTCTGCATGAGTCACCTCACCTGAAGATTGTGGCTTCCGTTTTACTGGTTGAAAGGCAGATCGCTGGCAGCCCCAATTCGCAAGGCGTGGAGCGTGCTGGACCGTTGCCAACTCAGTCTCTGGTCTTCGAGACTTTATACCTCAACAGTCTTCAGTCATTGTCAGAAATGTTCACTATGGCTGAACTTTGCTCTATGACTTGATAGGCTCGGTTCGGCAAAATGCTGACTGTGACCGTCTCCTGGGGTTCTGCCAAAAAATCGTCCTAGGGCAGGACCGTCACAGCCAGTGAAGATTGCCCGACAGGAATGGTGAGCCTGCTGATTCTCTGGTAATCAGATTCGTCCCGGCCGTACCTGAGACTTTGCATTTCACCGCAAGGGCTTTGTCTGTGCCGCCTGTCCTTTTCCTTTATCTCCTTCGCACTATCCGGAACCTCCTGCCAGACATCCCGGCCGGCTTCTTGTTCATCCAGTGCTTTGCCTTTCCGTTTACGGCTCACGGGAAAAGGGCCAATCTCGACCATAAAAATGCCTGATTAAGCCCAGAATGGGGCCTGATTTCTGGAAATTGTACAATCCAGTCAAGCTGTTGGCTTGGTCCGACCCCGCCCATCGGACCCCGCCCATCCGCCCGCCCACACCGGTCCCCCACCGCCCACAGCCCCCACAGCTGAAGCCCGCGCAAGAAACGAGGGGACTTCACCACAAAGCCATTATTCGCAACATGATTCGCAACGGGTTGGACTCACACAAAGGCTCTTATTTCTGTTGGCTCTTATTTATTGACGGTTTTGCCCGCTTTCTTCATACTATGATTCATTGGATGCTCAGTTCCCTATCTCAGGCAACGATTGCACACCTATGCAGATTCATTCGATGACCCGCGGTGTGGGAGAAGTTCGAACCTGCGGACTCCAGCGGGGCAGTCGGAAGATTCATGGGAGCGGAGCTGACAACGCTCCGAATCCCTTGCTCAAACGCTCATCGAGTTGGCTCAGCCTCCCTGACACTCAAGTCAGCCCAAGGTAGACAGAAAGGGGGCAGCACCATGACGCAGACCGACAAAGAAAAAGAATCCTTGCACACGGACCGATTGCCGGGCAATCAGGTCATCTTCGTCGTAATCTTCTACCTGATCATCTTCCTGCTTGTGGTTTGGTACAGCGATACCATGCGGCGTTTCCTGATATCTAATCTCTGGCCCATTGGGATATCCACTGTGATTCTTCTGCTGGGGGGGATCTACGCATCGTACACCGCAGGGGGACTGACCACTGTCGCGAAGCGCCAAATCGGCCTGACAGTCTTCGTCGTCATCCCGATTCTGCTTGCACTGGTGGGGGCGGTTTATTTGATGCCGGACGAATACCAGGTACCGATATTCCGATCAGTCTTCCTGCTGATCGTTTGCATACTGCCGGCGACGATGTACTACCTGTTCATCGCCAGTCGGAAATCGAGCCTTCTCCAGGAGTACTTCACCAACCTGTCACGGCTCGGGCTGTTCGCACGTCAGCGAAGAGGAGGCGACGCCATTCACCAGGCGCAGGAAGAACTGGAGCTTGAGCGGCGCGTGCGGGTAATGAGCTATATTCGGAAGTTTGAAGCAGTATACGGACCCATTCCCGATGATTTGGCCAAGGCAATCCTGGCGGCGACCGATCCGGACAATCAAGAACCGGAAGTTCCTATTTTCGCCGACTATTCGTCAGGAGGGACGTTAGGCGGGATTTTCACTCCCGAGACGACGATCCCGGTAATCATAGCAACGCTTCTGATCGGGTTTGGATGGCTTCTGACACTTCCACCGTGGAAACTACTGGTGATCACCCCAGACCACTCGATGACCAAGAAACTATCACAAGACCTACAACCC
>CAZEOY010000248.1:0-2907 GCA_964513835.1 uncultured Syntrophobacteraceae bacterium | reverse complement strand
AGTGTCGTTGCGCATTATTCTGGCGGTCATCGGCACATGGGCGGTAATCCAGGCCGCCTCTTTCCTGAAACTCGCGGTAAACAGCAAAGGCGACGAACACCAGGCACTGTTAGTGATCGGCTTCGTGGTCGGTGCGTTCCCACCGGTTGCGTGGCAGGTGATCCAGGCTGCATTTCGCAAGGTGACGGGGGCGAAGTACTTGGTGCCCAGCTTGAAGTCAGAGATGCCAGTGAGTGAACTGGACGGTCTCACGGTCTGGCACGAGGCTCGACTCGAAGAAGAAGATATCGAGAATGTGCCCAACATGGCAACAGCGGACCTTGTCGAGCTCATGCTTCACACCCGCGTGCCCCCTGACCGGATCGTTGACTGGGTGGATCAAGCGATACTCTACACCCAGCTCGGGCCAGACAAGAAGCCGGGCAAGAGGTCGGACAAGGAGCCAGACAAGGTCGAGGGCGAAAAGACCGATCCTGCGTCGCGCCGGCAGCGGCTCGCTGAGCACGGAATCCGCACAGCGAGTGCCCTGATCGCCGCATACGAAATGAGCACCCGTCTACGAAACGATGTCGAAAGATTCGAGAAGATCCTACATGGCGATGGCCGCAGCCGCATCCGTAGCCTGGTTGACACTCTGTCGACCAACCCCAATCTGGAGCTGGTCCAGTACTGGCGCTGCCTGCCTGTTTCACATGGGCATAGGCCTCCAGTATCCGGAGAGGGCAATCCTTCTGATGCAACAGACATTTCCACCGATCCTGAACAGAATTGAGCTTCTGATTTCGAGCTGAAAAGGCAAGTCCGGCTCTCGCATCAGTTCATCTCCGAGGGGTGGGGGCAATGTGCGTCCAACCCAGAGCCCAGAAGTCTGTGCCTGTTGATCGCGCAATGCACGGTTGCAGCACTTTCCTCGATGGAAACGCCTTGTCACCGGGCCCGCGACAATGGATCTCCCCGGATATCCGCACCGAGCGGCCCGGCTGGGGCGGCATGGTTTTCCCCGCCTTTGTCGAGCACGTCGAACTCACCCTGGATGAATCGGTGGTCGGAGTCCGGCGCCTGGTCATGTCGGGCTTGGAAAGCTGCATCTATTTTAACGAAGGATTGGCGGTGAACGGCTCGAGCCGGGTCACCCCCCAGCCATTCCATCACCTTGGCGGATTCCCCGGTCACCCGCTCATTTCCACATGGACCTTCGCCCCGGGCGCTGGCTCCTGGCAGGAATACAGCGCCCGGGGCCAGGAGGTCCGCGGGACTGGCAACTCCAGTTAGCAAGACGGAAAAAAGGGGCTGGCCATTTTAGCCAACCCCTTGATTTGACTGGTAGTCCCAACGGGGTTCGAACCCGTGTCTTCGGCGTGAGAGGCCGATATCCTAGGCCACTAGACGATGGGACCCTTGATGGCTGGGGGACTAGGATTCGAACCTAGGTAGGCAGATCCAGAGTCTGCAGTCCTGCCGCTGGACGATCCCCCAACAGCCGCGTGAGTCCGTATAGATAAAAGAAATCGCATGGTCAGTCAAGAAAAATGGCGAGTAAAACGGATGTGGTCCTGAACCTGGAGAAAAACACACCCTCTGTCCCCCCATTCGAAGGGGGGAATGGAAAACGACGCCCCGGCGAACCGGGAAGATTTGCACTGCTCGAACCTGCAGGAATTGTCTTTCAAGGCCGGCTCAGGTCTGGAGACGTTCTTGTGTTTGTTATCACGAATCTTGCCCCTCAGTTGCAGCAAATTTGTGCATTCTAATTGACACCGAGTTTCCCTTTTGATAATAGTGCGCCCCGTGGCGATTCAGCAACTCTCGATCTCGCGATCATGCTCGTTCTCGTACTTTGCGGTGGTGGCTCTTCGTCTTCGACCGCTGGCGGAAACTCAGGCTGCACATCCTCACTGCTTCACTTTTCTCAATCCCTAATTATTTCAATTACTTATCTCTGGGTAGCCGTCCTTTGGGGGCGGCGTGGTGAAACCATGTACTTTTCAGGAGGATTCAATGGCTAACGAGTTGTTCCCTGTTCCGGAATCGTGGAAGAAATCTGCCTACTGCGACAACGAGAAATACCTCAAGATGTACGAGCAATCTGTGTCGGACCCGGAGGGATTTTGGGCTGAACAGGCCAAACGCATCACCTGGTTCAAACCCTGGACGAAGGTCAAAGACACCACTTTCACGGATGGCGTCTCCATCAAGTGGTTCGTGGACGGAAAGCTGAACGTCAGCTACAACTGCCTGGACCGTCAGCTGGAGAAGCGCGGCGACCAGGTGGCCATCATCTGGGAAGGTGACGATCCCTCCAACAGCAAGACCTTCACCTACAAGCAGCTCCATGAGCAGGTCTGCAGGTTCGCCAACGTTCTGAAGGCTCAGGGTCTGAAAAAGGGCGATCGCGCCACCATCTATCTACCCATGATTCCCGAGCTGGCCATAGCCATGCTGGCCTGTACGCGGCTTGGCGTGATCCATTCCATCGTTTTTGCCGGTTTCTCGCCCGATTCCCTGGCGGGCCGCATCGACGACTGCGGCGGCACCATCGTGATCACGGCCGACGAAGGTCTGCGCGGCGGAAAGCGCGTCCCGCTCAAAGCCAATACTGATGAAGCCCTCAAGAAATGTCCCGGCGTCAAGAGCGTGATCGTGGTGAAGCACACGGGCGGCAACGTCCCCATGACCCCCGGCCGCGATCTCGACTGGGCCGACCTCATGAAGAACGCCTCGGCCGACTGCCCCTGCGAGGAGATGGATGCCGAGGATCCTCTGTTCATCCTTTACACGTCGGGCTCCACCGGAAAGCCCAAGGGCGTTCTGCACACGACCGGCGGCTACCTGGTATACACCTCCATGACCCATCAGTATGTTTTCGACTATCATGACGGCGACGTCTACTGGTGTACGGCCGACATC
>CAZEOY010000247.1:0-5831 GCA_964513835.1 uncultured Syntrophobacteraceae bacterium | reverse complement strand
TCTCCCAGGCAGAGCCAGAATGCAGCCCTCAGGGTGAATGCCAGGAACCTTTCGACTCGCCTTGGGAAACTCTCGAGTCTGGATATCACTGCTGACCTGAAAGATCTCAAAAGAACCCTGCAGGGAAAGCTGGACGCAGAAATTTCCGGCCTCGAAGCGGGCACCACCCTTGTCAGGTCCGCCGCCTTCAAAGCCGACGGCGATTGCTCGATGCTCGTATTCTCCGGTCGGGCCCAAGGGAGAGCGCTCCAGGAGGCCGAGCTTCAACTGGCAGGCTCCCTTTCCCAATCCAACGATGCACTCAGACTCGAACTTGCTGATTTCAAAGGCAGATTTGGGCCATACCCGTTCGGGCTCAACGGCCGCACCCTGTTCCAGCGCTCCCCGGAAGCCACCTCCCTGGACCGGCTCTCGCTATCCCTCGGACCCGGAAACCTGACCGCTGGCGGCAGCCTGTCCAAAAGCGGCGTTCAGGGACGAGTCCGCTTTGAGGGCGTGCCTTTGGAGCTCGCCTCTCTTTTGGGTGGGCCAGAAATGTCGGGCACAGCAGAGGGAAAGCTGGACATCGAGGGCCTCCCATCGCAACCCAGCGCATCGGCGGAGCTGCAGCTGGCCGAATTCCGCATTCGCGCCATTGAAGGCCAGAAGCTCCCTCCCGCACTTCTGAATGCCAAAGCCCGCCTGGAAGGAGGACGGGTGAGAGGGGATCTTGTTCTCGAGCAGTTCCTGGAAAAACCTGCAAGGGTGGAGTTTGCCATTCCCCTCCGGGCTTCACTTTCACCCGGTTTCAGTGTGGAGCTGCCGCGCGAAGCGCCCTTGCAGGCCCATGCGGAGTTGGAGGGCGAGTTGAGGCGGGTGGCAGGCTTTCTCCCCCTGGCCGATCAGACGATTTCTGGCTTCGCTCGGGCTTCCCTCGATGTCAGCGGATCACTTTCCAAGCCGGATTTCAGCGGAGATATCCGGATATCAAAGGGCTTCTATGAAAACCTCAACAGCGGGACGATCCTGAAGGAGCTGAACGCTGAGATCATCGCCAGGCATCAACGTCTGGAGGTCACGCGATTCCAGGCAACGGACGGAGAGAAAGGTCAGATCAGCCTGAACGGCTGGCTGGAACTGGACGCGGCAAGCCAGTTTCCACTGGAGCTGGAAGCCGCCTTCAACGATGCCACCCTCGTTCGCAGACCGGATATTGACGCCACGGCCAATGGGCAGGTGAAGGTTTCAGGGACTGCCACAGCCATGCAACTGGGCGGTAACATAACGGTTGCACCGGCCGAATACCGGATTCCCGACCGGCTTCCGGCGGGTGCCGTGGACCTTGAGGTGATCGAAATCCACCGCAGCGGGCAGAAGGTGTCGCCCGAGTCGGTTGAGACACCGTCGTCAGAACCCGTTCCACTGGCCCTCAACCTGGCATTGGCGTTCCCCAACCGGACCTTTGTGCGCGGCAGGGGTCTCGATTCAGAGTGGAGGGGCCAATTGGCGATCGGAGGAAATGCGGCGCAGCCGACCGTGAAAGGCCAGCTCAATGTGGTGCGAGGGAATTTCGATTTCCTGGACCGCCGATTCGATCTCAAGAGGGGAACCATCACCTTCTTCGGAGGGACCCCACCGGTTCCCTTGCTGGACTTTACCGCCGAGGCGCAGACCAAGGACATCACGGCACAGGTCAAAATCACCGGATCCGCCTCTTCGCCGGAAATCCAGCTCCAGTCCGACCCGCCACTGCCCCAGGAGGAAGTATTGTCGCGGGTGCTTTTCGGAAGAAACCTCGACAAGATCTCTCCCGTCCAGGCTTTGAAGCTTGCACAGGCCCTGCGGTCGTTATCGGGAGGGTCGGGTTTGCCGGGACTCGACTTTCTGGGCGCCACGCGCAGGTTGCTGGGACTCGATGAACTGGAGATAAGAAGCACTGCAGGGGGTTCAGAAACTGGCCTCGGGTTTGGCAAATACCTGACGGAGGACATCTACGTCGATCTGGAAAAGGACCTGAGCGGAAGGGGCGGGAAGATATCCGTTGAAGTGGAGCTGACGCCCAACATCACCGTGGAAAGTCAGGTGGGATCGGATGCCGAGACAGGAATCGGAATCAACTGGAAGTATGATTACTGATCCGGGAATTCCCCGCAAACGGTCACGGGAGAATGGGAAGGGAGCGAAACTCGTCTTCCTTCGGCTGCAGACATCCGGGTTGCCCGATTCGCCTGACGGGAAGACCTGGAAATTAGAGAATCAGGGGGAAAAAGGTGGACACGGGGGCGAGCCCCCCGTGTCTTCTTCATGGAGAATGCGGGCGAGTTTTTCAGTCGGCATGACCCCGCATGGCCGACTGCAGGATCGAGCGGTCTCGCTGTGTCATGGCTACGAATTCCAAGCCGGCACCATAGACTTCATCATGGACCGGTACATACCATCTCACCTCCACCCAAGAATTCAAAACCGCGCCGGGCAGATAAAGGTTCAGATTCAGACGTCCCTCCGCGGCAAGTACGGACAGGGAACTCCGGTCCCCGGAGGCGTCCCGGACATGAATACAACAGCCCCCCTCTGATACATCCAGTACCTGCACCTCCATCGTCCTCCTGGAGTCTGCTACATTCCTTGAAAGAACTCCCTTCCAGTTGACCCTGAACCGCTGATGCCGTCTGCGCTCCTGCCCGTCCCAGCTCATGTGGTCTGCAATCGACCTTTGAGTCGATGCAATGCCTCGTTTGAAACCAGACAATCCGGGGGATGTGCCTCGTCCATGCTTTTTCAATCTTGGCCCCCTTTTGGTGAGAATGTGATCGGATGGAGAAAGGAGATCCAAACTGAAACCATCCAGCTGGCCCTTCGCACCACCTGTGAGAAAATGATGAGACGATCATGGCTGTAGAGTCATAGGCAAACTCCTCCCATAAGGTTAAAGACTCGGATGAATGCTCATGAGACAAACGGCCAGAAGGATTCTTCCGTCCATTCGCAAACATTCCCCCCTACCCACCAGGACCCAAAGCCTGCTTCAGCATTGGAGGAAAAGCAGAACCTTTTGAGCAGACCGATTCGAGATTCCAGTTCGTGGTCGGAATCCCCTCGGATTACGTAATGGTAATTAAAGCTACCACACTTCACTGCGAAGCAAATAAGACCAACCCGTCACAAAATGTGGAAAGGATGAGCTCAGACCCTACCGCGCTTGAGATTCGGCATGCGCTGGAAGCGATCCGGAAATGAAGCAACCGCCATCAAACGTCGGAGCCATATTTCTTTGGAAAATCATTCGTGGAGAGGGGCAGGATTCATGCCGAGGCAGGCTCACTCACTCGGAACCTGGAAGGCTAACCTCCAGGAGTTCAAGATCATCGGTCAGGGCCGTGATGAATACCCGCAGCTTCATTCCAAACCGCTGCGAAAAGTCTCAATTTTCAGGTTTCAGGTTGAAGAATCATGGGCTGGAAAAGGGCAATGGATTAGAAACCGGTGCTGGAGTGCCTCAAGTCAGTTCCGGCTGGCCGGCGGCAGGCAGGAAGACCTTCACCAATGTTCCCTCCCCCGGTTGGCTCCTGACGGTTACAGCTCCCTCGTGCGCACGCACGATTCCCAGCACCGAGGCCAGTCCCATGCCACGACCGGTAAGCTTCGTGGAAAAGAAAGGATCGAACATCCGTTCAACGACGTCGGGCGCCATACCGCACCCGTTGTCAACGACTTCCAAGTAGACATAGTCACCCGGTACGAGGGTTTCTCCCCCCACCGTCTGCGCCAGGCAGGCCTCGTCGCAGGCGACAACTCCAGTCCGCACAGCCACCTCCCCCCCCGCTTCACCCAGTGATTCCAAGGCATTGTTGGCAATACTGAGGATGACTTCACGGAGGGCGTCAGCATCGACCATCACTTTGGGGAGACCCGGAGGCAGAAACTGCTCCCATTTCACTGCTGCCAACAACGGATCTTCGATCATGGGAATGGCGCTCAGTACGACCTCGGAGAGATCGCGCAGAGTTCTGAAGCCGATCCCGTGCCCCATAAAAGTCATCATCACGCGGCTCAGCTCAGCAGCCCGTTTGGCTGCTCTCTGGGCCTGAGCCAGAATGCCCACAGTCCTGTCACTCAGATCGGTATCGTCCTGGAGGAGCTCCAGATTGCCCAGGACCCCCATGACCAGGTTGTTGAAATGGTGCGCGACAGCGCTGGCCATCGCTCCCAGGCTCTCATGCTTCCGGGACATGTGCAGTCGGCGCTCCATATCGAGACGCGCGGCTTCCGCCTCCTTCTGCTCGGTCACATCGTGCATGATGCCGAAGGCGCACAGGAGATTCCCTTCATCGTCGCAAATGGCGTCGGCCCGCTCCCAAATTGTGAACCGCCGGCCCCGCGCATCCAGGACATCCAACTCACCCTCCCAGCTTTCCCCGCGGGAGAGCCGGGGCAGAATCACCTTCGTCAGGACTTCGACCGATTCAGGGGGGTAAAATTCGTGAGGCTCGAGGCACACAGCTTCATGGAATGGACGTCCGAACAACGCTTCACACGCAGGGTTGAGATAGATAAGATGTCCTTTGCGGTCAATGATCGCAATCGCTTCATTGGTGCTTTCGATAATCTGGCGGAACAGCCGGAGGGTCAGTTCCGCCTCCTTCCGTTCCGAAATGTCCATATATGTGCCGGTCATCCGCAAGGCAAGACCGTCAGCGCCGCGACCTGTTACCCTGCCCTTTGCCAGAATCCACCTCCATTGGTTGGACCTGGTCCGCATGCGGTACTCGCATTCGAAATGCGGGAGACTGCCCTTCAGATGCTCTCGAAGTATTTCAGTAACATGAGGTTGATCATCCGGATGGACCAACCTCTCCCAGAACCCCATGTCAGGCTCCACCTCATGGGGAGAATACCCCAGTATCTCAGCCCAGCGCTTGCCGTAATAGACTTTGCCCGCTGGAATATCCCAGTCCCACATTCCAAGGTCTGCACCTTCGAGGGCCAATTCCTGACGTCCGCGGCTCTCCTCCAGCAACCTCTGCGTCTGTATGCGCTCGGAGGCGTCGCGACAGACCCCGAAGAACGCCGGCTCACCCTGCCACACTCCGCGGGAGACCCGCGTCTCAAGATCGAGTACATCCCCCGAGCCGGCCAGAACCGGAATCACGCCAAGGGAAACACGCCCCTCAGCCATCGCTTCCAGGATCCTCCCGACCTTCTCCCTTCTCTCACGCGGTTGAAGTTTCAAGACCCGCCTATTCACCAGCCTCTCCCGCGACAAGCCCAAGG
Organism: uncultured Syntrophobacteraceae bacterium; assembly: GCA_964513835.1. Lineage (GTDB taxonomy): Bacteria > Desulfobacterota > Syntrophobacteria > Syntrophobacterales > Syntrophobacteraceae > JALOOX01. Next base: position 581 of record CAZEOY010000247.1, on the reverse strand, counting down.
CAACTTCCACCGCCCGATTGACCTCCAGGATGAGACCCTTTCGGTCGACAATGAAAACAAGATCATCCAGCATGTCCAGGATTGCTCGGCCATTGCCCGAGCCCTCCCGCAAGGGACCCTCATCGCTATTTCCACGCTCAATGACCTGGTCGGCTTTCGCAGGATCTTCAGCAAAGGTTCCCCCTGCTCCGCACACATCCAACCCTTCGTCCGAACCGCTTCCCATCCTCGAGAAGCGAGGGCGCAAGAATCCCATGACGGATCATCCCCTTTCCATCCATAACACTAGATAACCATCCATCAACAGGTCAGGCCCTGGATTTGCCGAAGAGCCCCTTCAGGCTCAATAGACGTGCGAATCTGACATCCTTTATACAGGATGTTGAAGCTCCGTAAAAGACTTTAATGACTATCTCAAAGCCGCCATGGTTCCTCCCCCTTGATGGGGGAGGCGTGGTGGGTATGATGGTCGGCGAGCATCTTCACCCCCTCAAGACTCAACGTCGTCGACTCAAGGGGCGGCACGGGCCAGGCGAAGGCTGCCCGCGGTTGGCCGGCGCAGAGTTCGGCAGCCCACCAAC
>CAZEOY010000246.1:0-5834 GCA_964513835.1 uncultured Syntrophobacteraceae bacterium | reverse complement strand
TTGCAGGATGCGGTCCCGGACATACCAGTGAAGCCCCTCCGGTTCGGCCACATGCACCTTGTGGCCAAGCAATTCCTCGAGGTCTTGCCATAATCCAGACAGATCAAGGAGGCTTCGACCTTTCTCCAGTTCCACCAGGAAATCCACATCGCTTTCGGGTCGTTCCTCACCACGTGCCACCGAGCCAAAAACGCGCACATTCAACGCACCGTGTTGAGCGGCAATGCGAAGGATGTCATCCCGTTTATCTCGTAAGGCTTCTTTGAGAGTCACCTCTCGTCCTCCTTCTATTTCTTTTGCGTACCTTGGCGAGTTCGGAGTCGAAGTCCTCACCGGGGCAAAATTGGTCTATCAGGTATTCGATAACGTACCTTGGGAATTCCTTAAGATCCGAGAGGCGGGTCTTGCGCTTCTCCACAACCAGTCGACCAAAAACCTCTCGAGCTCTCTCCAATGCCATGCTCACCTCAATCCTCGCCAAAAAGCTTCGCCAACTTCTGTCGCGCCTTGTCAGGGACCTCGGGCGCGGGTTAAACGGAAATCTCGAATGTCGCTTCACCAATCGATTCTTCACCCAGCAGGGCCCTCAGGCGGACCTCCGGTCAATCCCGCTGGTCGGAAATCCGATCCAGCAGTTCTTCGGTGCTCAGGACTTGCAGCAGGGGATGAAGTGGGGTTCTCCGGTAGGCTTCCAGAACAACTCCGTGGTGCTCGGCTCGATGAGCTGCACAGCAATCCTCGATGATAACAGCCCGGAAATCGTGGCTGAGAGCATCCAGAACGGTCGCCATCACGCAGATAGGAGTGGCAATACCTGCTACGGCAACAGTGTCCACATTCAGTGTTCGCACGGTTTGGTCCAAATCCGTTTTGAAGAAAGCACTGAAGCGGCGTTTGGGCACGACGTGATCTCGGGGTTGCCGGTGCAGATCCGTGATCACTTCTTCTCCGGGGGTTCCTCTCAAGCTGTGAGGGGACATCTTTCCCTTGAATATGAAATCATCGGGGAGAAAACTGTCACAGGCGAAAACCACCGGCAGATGCCATCCATGAAATTGATCAATGATCCGATTGAGCTTCGGCAGGAAGTTTCTGGCAGTGAGCACAACAGGGGCGTCCGGATGCTTTTCGAAGGTGTCGCGCAGGAGGTCTACGACAATCAGGGCTGGTTTCAATTCAACTCCTTCCATACGGGGCGCCAAGCACTGAGCTTAAGGGTGGGCTGCCCGGGACCCGTCAGGCCTCTCCCGAAGGCTTGGTGATCAGCCCTTTATCCATGGCGAAGGCCGTCAGAGAGGATACATTGTGAAGATCCAATTTTCTCATAAGATTGGCGCGATGCTTTTCCACAGTCTTGGCGCTGATGCAAAGATAGTCGGCGATGGCCTTGTTCTTGTATCCTTCCGCGATCATTTTCAGGACTTCACGCTCACGTTGAGTCAAAGTATCCCAGGATGTGCTGGATTTGAGCTGCTTCTTCCCTTCAAGATAGCCCTCGATCACTTTGTCCGAGACACTGGGGCTCAGGTACGTCTTACCCTCGAGCAAACACTGGATGGCGAGCATCAGTTCATTGTGGGTGGCGTCCTTGATGACGTACCCGTCGGCCCCGGCTTTCAGCGTCGCCAAGATATACTCCTCAGTCTTGTGGACGGTCAGGGCCAGGATCTTGATCTGCGGCATATGCCGCTTGATCTCTTGGATGGCTCCCATCCCATTCATGCGAGGCATGGAGAGATCCATCAGGATCAAGTCGGGCTTGAGGCTCTCGGCCAGTCGCACTGCCTCCAGGCCGTCTTGAGCTTCCCCAATGACTTCAAGGTTCGGGTTGGAGGTCAGAAGCATCCGAAGCCCCTCCCGGAGGATGGTGTGGTCTTCAGCCAGAAGCACTTTCTTGGCAGCTTTCATCGATCAACCTCCCTCTTCGCCCTGGCAATCCAGGTGATCGGGATCCTCAGCGCTCATCCCAGGCAACCAGGACGTGGCGGTTTTTGAGATATGATTCCAACATGTTGCCGTGATGCTTATCATAGAATGGGCGAAATGAGCACGAGTTTTGACAGGAAACGCTCAGCTCTCTTGCGGGATCTGGCTCAGCAGAAGCTGCGGGCAGGAATGGATCGTTGCGAACCTTTTGTCACGCAGCTGGAGTGATGCGTTGTCATGAAGACAGTGGTTCTTGGAATTGGCAATCTCCTGCTGTGTGATGAGGGAGTTGGAGTCCATGTGGCTCGGGCTCTTCTCGGTGAGGAACTGCCTGTACAGACCGAAGTGCTGGAAGTGGGGACCGCTATTCTGGACGCCCTGCCTGCGATTGAGTCGGCTCAAAGGATCATCGTAGTCGATGCCGTCAAGGCCGATGGTGAACCAGGCACCATCTACCGCATGCCTTTTGATGCATTCGCTCCGTCGCCGGTCATCGCTTCGATGCACGGCTTCGACCTGTCGAGGGTATTGGCTCTTGCCGGACGGAGCGACCATCCTGAAATCACGGTCATTGGCGTGGAGCCCGATGTCGTGGACTGGTCCCTGGATCTGTCACCAGCTGTTGAGGCAGTCCTGCCCATGGCAGTACAAGCCGTCCGAGAAGAGATTCTCAGGGACATCGCCGCTTCCTCGGTCGCGGGAAGTTCCTGAGAAGGCCCTGGCGAAGATTCCCTGAGCCTGTGATGAGCGGGCCCAGGGAGGAGTTCTAGGGTCCATTCAACTCGAAGGCGTCGGCCACTCGGAAATTGCTCTTCCCATCCGGGGTTTGCACCGTTGTGACCCGGGCACGGTGCCCGTCTACGCTGACGCACACGATGGTTTGGCGCATATCACTGTGAGTATTTTGACCTGCGTTGCCCACGTTGATGACAGGAATGCCCTCCAGCAGTTCAGGGAAGCGCGTCCGATGATAGATGTGTGTGTGCCCGAAAAAGAGGGCGCGGACTCGGGGGCGGTGTTTGAGCAGGATTCCCCAGAACGGGTCCTGCTCCGTGTCCCAGGGGAAGAAGGGTTCATGGAAGCCCAGGAAAACATGATCGACGGAGGCCGCGGATTCGATGGCCTGGCTTAACCACTGGAGAGCCTTGGGGTTTGCGCCTGATCTTTTGAAATCTGCATATTGATCCAGGATGATGAGCCGCGCATTCCTCCAATCGAACCAATAGGAAAGGCCTGACTTCGAAAAGCGATTCAGCGCCTGAATGAAAGATGCGGCGGCAGGGAGGATCTTCGCCTCGATCAGTCTAACATCCAGATTGCTTTCATGGTTGCCTCGCGCCGGAAAAAAGAGCGAATGAGTATTCTCAAACGTCTTTTGAAAGATGCTGAAATTGACGCTAACGGGTGACAGATCGCCCAGGACAAGAATGAAGTCCGCCCTTTTTCCCCGAATCTCTCGGCCCACCGTGGGAGTCTTGATTTCATTGAGCACGTTCAGATAGGAGCTGAAACCGGATTGAATGTCGGAAATCGCGGCAAAGCTCCACTCCTGCTGCGCCCAAACTGATTTTGTACAGATTATTCCACAGAGGACGAATGCGAGCCCCACCCAGAGAAGCGGGCGCATTCCCCGCTTCCGGATGCGTTGCATGAACTGGGCTGTCGATGATCCTCTTGCGGATGGATTCACTGGATTTGACCGGTCAGGCGCCAAAGGGCAAAGGGTTTGACTGCACTCGGCAAAAGGTGCTGCAAAGAGCGATTAGCGTGCATGCTTCCTGACAAGCCGGCCTCGAAAGAACCAGGCGGTACCCGCCATGATCATCAGGACGACGACGATATCTACCTGGTGAGAATAACGCTGTACGCTGCCCCAATGCTCTCTGAGAACCATTCCGCAATAGAGCAGAAAGGAGTTCCAGATGGTAGCCCCGACGGCCGTCACAAGGATAAAAGGGATCAGTGGCATCCTGCCCACGCCCGCAGGGATGGAGATCAGGTGGCGCACCACCGGGATGAAGCGGCTGACGAAAACCGTGAGCACACCGCTCCGTTGGCTGAAAAACCTCTCGGTGATGACCAGGTCGTGCTCGTCTAAGAGCAGGTACTTGCCCACACGAAGTACCAGGGGTTTTCCGCCGAAAGCGCCCATGAAATATGAAGCCAACGAGCCAATGATCGAACCCAGGCTTGTGGCAAAAACCGCTGCGCCCAGACTCCATTTGCCGTCTGCGACCAGGAAGCCAACGAAGGGCATGACCGCTTCGCTTGGAACCGGGGCAATCATACTTTCCAAAGCCATAAGAAAGGCTGCTCCATAGTATCCGCTTACATCAAGGCAATAAACGGCCAGACTCGAAATCTTTTCGGTGAGCATGCAAACTCCTGTCTGACAAATGTGCCAAAGTCAACGCATCAGCATCAGCCTGTTCGATTCCATGTGGCAATAATCGTACCGATCGTCCGAGAGAAGGTCGGATCTGCTGTTGGGGAAGCCAGACTCTTGGACCGGCTTCAGTGTCTCGGAGCTCCATTGAATTGCCGAAATCAGGGATGCGATAATCGGATCTTTTTGGGGCAACGGAACATCAAAGTATCGGCAACCTTCATGTCGCCGATCGCCATCAGATGATGCTGTTGGTTCGCTCAACGCCTTTCTTGCATTGATAGCGTGTATGCAAAGTATGAAAATAGCGCTCAAGCCTCTCCCGAAAGACATAGAAAAGCACTGCAAAAAGCCCGGCTACGCCGACGAGGATCGAAAGCTTGCCGTACTGGTGATAGCGGATGAACCCTCCCCCCAGCGTCAAGAGAATCGTACCAAACAGACGACCGACGGTGCTCACGGCCAGGAATTCAAAAGTCGTGAGACGACCCAGGCCGAGGATGAAACAGAGGTAGTCTTTCGGGAAACCCGGAATCAGGAACAGCACGAAAATCAGAAAAAGTCCCTTGTGGTGCAGCAGATAGTTGAACCGTTTTATAAGGGACTCATCAATGAACTTCTCGAGGAAGGGTCTCCCGAAGGTCCGGGAGAGGAAGAAAGCCAGAAACGAACCAAGGACCAATCCGACGGTTGATAAGAAAACCCCCAGTACGGGCCCATACAGGAAACCACCGATCAGTCCCGTGACTTCTCCGGGTATAGGGGCCATGACCACCTGGGCCGCCTGCAAAAGGATAAAGCCGGCAAAGGCCAAAGGCCCAAGAGACTCGAGAAACTCCAGGATCTCCTGCCTGCTGAAAAAGAACCTGAACACATCCGTCTGGTACAAAATGATGGTCACGCCAATGAGAAAAAGCAGCACCAGAAGTTTGATCCAGACTCCGTTCTTTCTGCCTGCATTCGGGGCTTGTTGCTCAAGCGGGCATTCTACAATCTTGGACGAGGGTGTTCTTTCTCCAGTCATGCGCCTCCAAGTGGCTCGCGGTGGGTGCTCCCTGCCAGGGGATCACCGAATCAAAAGACGAGCAGCTTTCCTGCCATCAAGAAATCGAACCTGTCCTTTCGGTGGAGTGAAGATATGCGGCCCTGTGTATAACATCATCGGATGCAAGATGCAAAGCCCTGACGCCCCATAATCCATTCCCGACCAGAAAACCCATTGCTGGAATAAGGTTTCCAGTCGGCACGACGGTTTGCAGTGGTTGCCTCTCCCCAGATGAAGGTGGGCAGGCTTCGAAACCTCCTTGTGGTACTAGAAAACCCCTCGATAAAAAGCCAGCTTTCGAGCTGCGGGCTGGAAAAGTGTCCTGATGCCCGCTTGCTCCTCGACATCCATCGGGTGGAAAGGCCTTGCCGCCTCAGCAAGCTCCACCACGTCGCCCGGAGCTGAGCAGCCCACGATGATCACCGAGACATCCTGTGATAATGCAAAACGGATGAGTGTCCGAGCGGTGACCCCCGC
>CAZEOY010000245.1:0-5847 GCA_964513835.1 uncultured Syntrophobacteraceae bacterium | reverse complement strand
AATCATGAGACCGTTCCAGGAAGTCAGGACCTTGTCGTCCTTGAGGGGGTGGATCCGTTTTTCCCTCTGAAGATAGAGTTCCTTCCTGCATACTTCGAGGACCCTCTTCAGTTCGACGGCTTCCAATCCTTTGATCCTCGCGTAAACCTCCAGGGATTTGGGTCGATGGGGGATGCTCCTGTAGTGCTCGAAATTCCCCGCTGCCGTGATGTCGTAAAACCCGCAGAAAAGGTCGGCCCGCTCCTCTCCCAGGACGGCTTTCACCTGCTCGGGGGTCCAGACGTAGAAAAGGCCTTCCTCTCCCTCACTGTCAGCGTCTTCAGCCGAGAAGAACCCGCCGTGCGGCCCCTGCATGTCCCGCAGCACATACTCAAAAATATCGCGGGCGGCACCGGCGTAGGAGGCGTTTCCCGTCACCTGGTAAGCCTCGACGTAAGCCATTGCCAGCATTGCCTGGTCGTAAAGCATCTTCTCGAAATGCGGCACGAGCCAGCGCTCGTCTACCGAGTAGCGATGGAATCCCAGGCCCACCTGGTCGAAAATCCCTCCATTGCGCATGCTGTCCAGAGTCTTTTCAACGATGGTGAGAGCCCCGGATTCGGGGCGGCGCTCGTGCCACCTCAGGAGGAAGGTCAGATGATGAGGCGTTGGAAATTTGGGCGCGTTTCCGAAGCCTCCCCACTTTGTATCGAACATCTGCTTGAGCTGGTCATGCCCCTTCGCCAGTGTATCCAAGCCCAGAACAACCGAATCTCCACTCTTCTTTTCCGGCTGCATCGCCCCAATGATCTTGTCGCAAACCTGGAGCAGACGGTCTCTGTCCTGCCGCCACAGATTGTTTACGGAGCGAATGACCTCCACGAACCCGGGCATTCCCATTCGGCTTTCCTTTGGGAAGTAGCTCCCCGCATAAAAAGGCCTGCGGTCCGGGGTCATGAAGATGGAAAGGGGCCATCCTCCCCTCCCTGTCAGCATCTGGCAGACGGTCATGTAAATGTCATCGACATCCGGCCTTTCCTCGCGATCCACCTTGACGGACACCATATGCTCGTTGAGAAGCGCGGCAACCTGCAGGTCTTCGAAGGATTCGTGCTCCATCACGTGGCACCAGTGACATGTGGCATATCCGATGGAAAGAAAGACCGGTTTGTCCTCATCCCTGGCCCGAGCGAATGCATCTTCCCCCCATGGATACCAATCCACAGGATTGTTGGCATGCTGCAGCAAATAGGGACTCTTTTCACGACTCAGACGATTGGGCATGGCCTGGCCTCCGTTGAGGATTTCTTTTTTGCGGGTGTGGGCCGGGGGGGGATGAAGGGGAGAGCACACGCCCTCCCCTTCAAAATGATGGGGTAATGGGAGGCAAGAAGTTCCAGGTCCTGCACATGAGGAACTCTCAAAGGTTCTCTTAGCGAGGGGCCGTCACTCCTCCGGTTCCTTCCAATGAGCACTTGGAAAAATCGATGGGCTTCCCACAGCCCGCACACGTATGAGATTTGTTGAATTCGTCGGAAAAAATCTCCTTTTCCTTCCCGCACTCAGGGCATTTGCAGACGAAGGAACTCAAGTTCTTGAAGTTTTCGTACCCGGGGCAATGTGCAGGTGTTGTCATAGATCCCTCCTTGGTGGTTGAATTTCAGTGGCTTACCGAGAACTTCACCGGGTCACGCACGAAGCAGGACCCAGCCCCCTTCACGCTTATGACTCCACTTCCTCGACAACCAGTTTGCCCTTATGCTTGGTTCCACACGTCGGGCACATGATTTCCATTTCTTCCTCAGGCCCAATGTACTTGTCTCTGATGGTCTCAGAAGGAATGAAGGAAACGTCGCCACAAGCGCACTGTGGGCATTCACCCCTCACAACATGTCTCGTCTTCTTTGCCATGCTTCAGCTCCTCTCGATCCAGTCATGTCAGTGATCCACACCGTGTGATGCGCAGCTCGTAACATATAAAGTCTGCGCCTGCTGCAAAGCCTATCGAGGCAGTTTCTCGATTTCACGGACCAGAATGGCGAGATCCGGCCTCTGGTTGATGTCATGGATGTCGATATAACGAACGATCCCTTTCTTATCGATGACAAAAAGAGCGCGTTCCGAGGTCCCTTCGGTCCTCAAGACACCGTATAGATCCGACACCTTTCCGTGAGGCCAAAAATCGGAAAGGACCGGAAACCAGACTCCTCCCATCTGTTCCGTCCACGCGAAAAGTGTCGGGGTGTTGTCCGTCGTAATGCCAAGCAGCACCGCCTCATTGGTCTCGAAAATGTCTTTCACCATATTATAACCCGGCCACTGCTCCGAACAGACCGGAGTAAACGCAGCCGGAACGAATGAAATCACCACGTTCTGCTTTCCCCTGAACTGACTGAGAGAAACCTTCTCTCCCTTGATGGAGGGAAGCGTGAAGTCGGGAGCCTCATCCCCTGCTTTCAACCTGGCCTGGCTGCTGACAGGAGCAAGCTTGCCCGTATCGAATATCTGCCCCTTGAAACTCTCCGAGGCTGCGAATGACGTGGCTGCCGCCAGGAGCAAAACCAGGATGATGCCTGTGTAACCAAGGTCACGTCGAGCTCTCATGGTGCTCCCTTCTCAGTGAAGCCCGCCTGTTGCACAATGCCGTCAAGAAATTGTCCTGGATCGCCGATGGTCCCCACTTTGGAGTAAATGACGCGCCGCTTCCCGTCAGGCTTCAAGGCCACGGCGATGAAATACGGCGTCCTCACTTCGCCCAAGGCTTTGTGGAGGGCGAGATCCGTGTCGGGGAGCAGGGGAAACTTGATGCCGTACTTGGACTTGAAAAGATCCACCTCATACGGGGAATTGCCGGCTCCAAGACCGATCAGCTTGATCCTGCCTTCGAGGCCACACTCGACAATCCGGTTGTAAAGGATGTTGATGCTGGGCGCTTCTTTCTGGCAATGAGGGCAGTACATGCTGAATATTTCGAAAACAACTACGTTGGCTTTGACCTGCCCCACCCTGAATGACGTCCCGATCTTGGAATCAAGTCCCAAATAAGCAAGATGCTCAGCACTCTTTGGGACGGGAAACTTGAGATCAGGGAAGAGTTCTCCCTCCTGGGGAGGTTGGTCAGCAGCCATGCCGGGCACTGCAAATGCAAACGAAACCAGAACGAGCAGAGCCGGAATGAACCCTTGCACACAACGCTTTCGATTCATTCCTTCTCTCCCTCTGTGCATCCCGACCGTCGAAACGAGAATTGAAATTCCCCTGCCATCTCAACCAGCCTCCCTTCCCTTCAGCTCAGGTCCACCCAAAATGGTCGGGAAGCTCGGGAAATGTGAAAGGATCCGTTCTTTCCCGCGCGCGCTCTCGATCAATTCCACAATCAGAAGCCGGGCTATGCCACACCACCGGCGCCGTCCAGCCTTGCCCTGCTCTTTTCCATGAACCAGTTTTCCGGGTCGGTGTAGTAGAACTTGAGGTCAGCCAAAAGCACAAAATGTTCTTTTTCTTCTTTGATCATGTTCTCAAGGAATTCACGCTCTACGGGATCTTCGCTCTTATCCAGGGCATTCTGGAAAAACTGAATGCTGGCGTTTTCGAGCTGCATGCCTGTCTGTATCGCCACCACATCGTCCACGCAGGCCTTGGGGATCTTGCCGTGCTCCTCGGCGATCTTTCGCAGGACGGTCTGCTTGTCCTCCGTTTCAAAATCGTAGAACTTGCACGCGTCGGGTGATACTTTCCCCTTCTTGGCCTCTTCGTAAATCTCCTGAATGTGCTGGTGATGGGCTTCTTCCGCTTCTTTCAGCATGCGGAACGTTTCAATACCCACCTGGTCGGGGCATGCTTTCATGGCATCATTGTACAGGTTCTTCTTCCGCTCTTTCATCTCGAGCGCTGTACAGAACATGTCCATGGAATGATTGTATGAATTGGTCATCTGGAGCTCCTGGAGAGTCGGGAAAAGTTTCACTCAAATCATTGTCGATTTTCGCCCAAACGGGCGGCATGATGTTGCCAATATAATAGTGAAGATCGCCGGTGTCTACCGCCAGTTGGCCAGGTTGAGAGAGTCTCATCCATGCATGGCTTCTTGATCGCCCGGATGTCGAGCTCAGGGCTTGATCCCACATATCGTGTATGTTAATTGCCAATGGTTTTTGGCGGTTGGCGCAGTTCAAAAGGGTTCCCGGCAGAGGTGATTCCGTGCATGAAATGTCCATTGCTCAAAGCCTTCTCGAAATCGTCCTCGAAGCAGGCCGGCAGCATCAGTTGAAACAGGTCAAGACGATCAGACTTCAGGTGGGCGAAATGGCCGCCGTGGTTCCGGAGTCGCTCTCCTTCTGTTTCAATCTCATCAGTGAGAACACCATCGCTGCAGGTGCGGAGATCGAAATCGAAAACATACCGGTCGTCGCCCGCTGCTCGGACTGCGGTACGCTTTTCGAGGTGGAATACCTCTCTTTCATTTGCCCTCAGTGCCAGGCGCCCGCTTTTGAACTGGTGAGTGGAAGAGAGATGTCTTTGCTCAATATCGAGGGGGAAACGGGAGATCACGATGGCTCAGTTGAAGATACCGGTCGTACAGAACATCCTTCAGGCCAATGAACGTTTGGCGGCTGCCAACCGAAAGCGATTCGATGATTTGGGCATCTTCGCCATCAACCTCATGAGCTCTCCGGGGGCCGGCAAGACTTCCCTGCTCGAGCGAACCGTCGACGGACTGGCCGGGCGGCTCCGAATGGCGGTCATTGAAGGCGATCTTCAGACTTCCAACGATGCTGAACGAATCCAGCGAAAGGGTGTTCAGGCCGTGCAGATCAATACCGACGGCGGCTGCCACCTGGACGGCAACATGATCCAGATTGCCCTGGACTCGCTGGATCTCACGAATCTGGACCTTCTGGTCATCGAGAATGTTGGAAACCTGGTCTGTCCTGCCGAGTTCAACCTGGGAGAACACGAAAAGGTCACCATCCTCAGCGTCACCGAGGGTGACGACAAGCCCCTCAAATATCCTCTGATGTTTCAGATCTCCTCGGTACTCATCGTGAACAAGATCGACCTTTTGCCCTACATCGACTGTGACATCGAGAAGATCCGGGACCAAGCCCGGCAGCTCAACCCCAGACAGAGTATTTTTGAAGTCTCCTGCCGCTCCGGGGAAGGCATCGAGTCCTGGATATCCTGGCTGGAAGCCAAAGTTGCCGAAAAACGGAGAAACAGATCTTAGGCGGTCGTCCGACCACTGCACTGGCGAGCGGGGTTAAACCGTGCCGCTTCGCAAGACCGATCGTGTTGCTCCCCTCAGGGGTGTTGCCCCCGATCTTCCGGAACGCGAACAGGCAAAGGGCTTCGGAACAGGCTTTGACCCTGATTGTGCTTACGAATCTGGTTGTCAGGATGGAGCGGGCATTTGGACGCGGAAAAGCGGCGCTTACATGTGAAGATTGAGGGTATCGTCCAAGGAGTCGGCTTCAGACCGTTCGTCTATCAGCTGGCGCTCCGCCACCAGCTCGAAGGCTGGGTCCGCAACCAGGCCGACGGGGTCGAAGCGGAAATCGCCGGTAACTCCAGCGACGTCCTGGCCTTCCTGAAGAACCTGCCCGACGAGGCACCCACTCTGGCCCGCATCGTGCGCATCGAGACCACCGACCGGCCCTTCGCTCCCCTCGGCCCTTTTCAAATCGTCAACAGCCTTGCCCAAGACTCCCGCACGACACTCATCGCCCCCGATGTCTGCACCTGTCAGGACTGTCTGCGGGAGCTCATGGATCCCGAAGACCGCCGCCATCGCTATCCATTCATCAACTGCACCAATTGCGGGCCGCGTTACACGATCATCCGCGACATTCCCTACGATCGCGACAAGAC
>CAZEOY010000244.1:0-5890 GCA_964513835.1 uncultured Syntrophobacteraceae bacterium | reverse complement strand
CTCCCATCCTCTTGAATGGGGAATGGTGGGGCTTCATTGGTTTCGATGAGTGCAGTCGCGAGCGGGAATGGGGAGCAGGGGAATTCGAGGCCATAAAGGCAGCGGGAAACATGGTGGCCGCCGCAATCCAGCATGCGCGCGCTCGCTTGGAATTGTTACAGTTTCGTGATTATCTTCAAAATCTGGTATATGAGCGCACTCAGGACTTGGAGAGATCCAACGAGGATCTTTTCCAGGAGATCGAGATCCGAAAGTCAACGGAAGAGAAGCTGAGCATGCGAGCCGCTGAACTTGCCGCACTCAATCGGCTCGGCCGCAAAGTGAACGCCACTTTGGCCCACGAAACGGTAGCCGAGTCAGCGGTAGAGGAAATCATGAAGGCCATGATGCCGGATGCTGCGGTTTTTCTCCTCCGGCGCGGCCGTTTTCTCATGCCGTTGGCCGTCAATCCGAAAGACGCCTTCATCTGCACCGACTTCGTTTCCGTTCGGTCCGTCGGTGAATGTCTGTGCGGAAACGCCGTCTCCAGCGGGGAGACGGTTTATTCCCTGGATATCCGCCAGGATTCCCGCTGCACATGCACCTATTTCAAGGAGTCCGGTTTTCGGTCCGTTGCGTCCATACCGCTGGTGAGCGATGAGGAGGTTCTGGGGGTGCTGACCCTGGCCTCAAGGCTGGAGAGGGATTTCAGGGAAGAAGAGGATTTCATCCAGGCCTTTTCGAACCAGGTGAGCGTGGGGCTTCGCAACGCCCTGCTCTATGAGCAGCTCCAATGGCACGTGAAGGAGCTCCAGAAAGGGTTCCATGAGCTGCAGCGGGCTCAGGAGGTTCGCGAAGAACTGGAATCCCAGCTGCGTCAGATCCAGAAAATGGAGGCCATCGGGACTCTCGCGGGAGGCATCGCCCACGAGTTCAACAACCTTTTGCAGAGCGTGCAGGGATATGCCGAGCTGATTCTTTTGGGCAAAGACGAGAGCAATCCGGATTATCAACGCCTCAAAGCCATCTGCCGCGCCGCCACGCGGGGGGGTGAGCTGACGCAGCAGCTTCTGACCTACAGCCGCAAGTCCGAGAGCAAGCTGCGCCCGGTGGATCTGAACCGGGAGGTTCTCGAAACGAACCGGATTCTGGAGCGTACCCTCCCCAAGATGATCGAGATCCGGCTTGACCTCGCCCCTGAGCTTCCCCGAGTGAAGGCGGATCCTCAGCAGATCGAGCAGGTGCTTATCAATCTGGCCCTCAATGCCCGGGATGCCATGCCCCAGGGCGGAACCCTCACCATCCAGACGGAAAAGATTGTCTCCGAAGCGGATGAGGCCATGGCTCAACCGGCATTGCTTCCCGGTGAATATGTGCGCCTGCGGGTGAGGGATACGGGCCATGGGATGGAAAGCGCTACGATCGACCGGATCTTCGATCCCTTCTACACCACCAAGGAGGTAGGGAAGGGGACGGGGCTCGGGCTGGCCATCGTCTATGGCATCGTCCAAAACCACTCCGGTGCCATCACCTGCGAAAGTGAGCCGGAAAAAGGCGCATGCTTCGATATCTATCTCCCGGCGGGAATCCATGAGGAAGAGCTGTCACCGGCCGAATTGGATGCGGAGCTGGTGGGAGGGCGAGAGACCATCCTCCTGGTCGATGACGAGGACTTCCTGCGTGCTCTTGGAGAGCAGGTCCTCGGGTTGTATGGATATATGGTTTTGACCGCCGCTGATGCCGATACGGCCATAGCCATCTATGAAAAGGAATGGAGCCGCATCGATCTCGTCATCCTGGATCTCATCATGCCGGGAAAGAGCGGTTATCAGTGCATGGAGAGGCTCCTGCAGATCAATCCTGAAGTGCGCATCATCGTGGCAAGCGGCTACGTGGAGATGGAAGGCTGGGGAAGCGAGCAGCTGGCTCATGCGAGATTCATCGTCAGGAAGCCCTATGAAATGCGGGATCTCCTTCACCTGATTCGAAAGGCCATCGATAGTAACGACCTGAATCACCTGAAGGACGAGGGTGATGAAGGGTGACACCGGAGAGAACAGTCCCCGTGCAGCTGTTGGGTGTCATTCCGGCGAAAGCCTGATTTCGGGCGGTTCGGTGAGTACTGGACCCCGATGCTCGCCGGGGTGAGGGCATTTTCTGACGTCTTGGACACCCTTTCAGGGCAGAATGCGTGTGCCGGCTTTTCCCGACACGGCCCTTTCGATGTCTCCAATGTCACAGATGACGGCGGGTTTGCCTGTACGACGGACAAAGTCCGAAGCCGCTTCAACCTTGGGTCCCATGGAGCCTGATGGAAACTCTCCGCTGTTCAGGTGATCGGCAGCTTCGGTGAGCGTCAGGCGCTCCAGGAATCGTTGTCCGGGGCTTCCGAATGACAGCGCTGCTCCCGGCACGTCTGTCGCGATAACCAGCATCTCGGCTTCCACCTCGCTTGCGAGCACGGCACTGGCGAGGTCCTTGTCGATGACCGCGTCCACCCCGTGGAAGGTCCGTCGCTCCTTGACAACAGGAATTCCCCCGCCTCCGCATGTGATCACCAGGAACCCCATTTGGATGAGTCTCCGGATTTCACGCTTTTCCACGATGGTGATGGGTCTTGGGGAGGCCACCACCCGTCGATAGCCCTTGGCGGTCTTGACGGTGGGGTAGGGCAGTCCGATGGCCTCGGATTCCGAAAAGCCCGGGCCGATGGGTTTGGTCGGGTTCGAGAATGCCGGGTCGTTTTCGTCCACGACGACATAGCTCAGAATACTCACAAACAGCTGCTCGGAGTCGTGGCCGAGCTCCATGAGCTCGTTGTCGAGGGTGGATTCGATCATGTAGCCGATCTGGCCCTGGGTCTGAGCCACGAGGATTTCCAAAGGAAGCCGGGGGAGTGTGGTGCAACATTCCTGCTGAAGCAGCAGGTGGCCCACCTGGGGACCGTTTCCGTGAGTGATGATGATTCGATAATGTTGCGACAGCCTGGCGATCTGCCGTATGGGAGTCCGCAGATTCTCGAGCTGATCGGAGATGGTCCCTTCCTCTCCCTTGCGGATCAGGGCGTTGCCGCCCAGAGCGATCAGGATGACAGGATTCGGGGAGTCTGTTGGGGGGAAGGATTCCATCAGCTCCAACTCCCGTAGGTGGAGTCCGATTGAGTGGATCTAACACAACCACCCTGTTTCTGTTTGCGGGAAAGGCGAGCGGGGAAGCGATAGAATACATGCGGCTGCTCCCACTCCTCTTCTTTAACGGTCGGACTTGAGGCCGTCAAGGTGTTGAATTCAGAAGGACGGGGAAGATGATCCGCACAGGGTCCCGCTCTTACGGCAGCACACCTGTGGAAGTCATGAATGCTTCAATACGTGCAATTCTTCCTGAAGTCATGCTAGAGTGCGTGTGCAGAAGGCAAAGCGATCTTTTGAGGGGAGCGACGCTTTCTTCACAAAGGCAGTAGAGATGCTTTCGTCCGCCATGGTGCGGCACATTCGGGTCAGGATGAAGCAGCAGGAAGGTGAGAGGGAGCATTGCCCGATTTGGGAGGTTATCATCACAGAGCTTCAGAAGTTTGGAGATCAGCCCCATGAGGAAATTCATAGCGGTCTACATAGATCTTGAAAACGTCGCCGGAATTCTCAACCTGGATAAGATGCTTCAAGATATCATCCTGGAGGAGGACAAGGGGGATCCCGAAGAGTATGTCTTTGCCGTGAAGTTCGCGTGTGGACATACCAATTCCATTTCCAAGCTGCGCGAGCAGTTGATCAACCATAACTTCGATATTCGCGAAGCTCCGCACATTTCCGGGAAGAAGAACAGAGCCGACCTGATCATCAGCCTCAATGCCTTTGAAAAGCTTTATCTCGAGAAGCCCTCCATCGACCGGTTCGTGTTCGTCACGCGGGATTCCGACTTTTCGGTCATCATGGATCTCCTGAGAAAGTACGGCAAGGAAGTCTGGCTCATCACCCAGGCGGAAGACGCCCAGCGGCCGATCTTCACGAGCTGCACCGACAACATCATGGAGCTTCCTCCTGCGCTGAAGACGGCTCCCAAGAAGAGCAGGAAGGGTCTGAAGCCCAAGAAGGAGAGCCAAGCAGCCGGCGAGAAGACACCGTCGCCGGCAGAGGATGGCGAGACCGTCAAGGATAAGACCGCCGAGGAGCTGTTCAAACGGGTGCTTCTCAGCCTGGATCCCAGCGAAGAGCACCAGTTGACCGTTATAGCCAATAAAATGAGGCAATTGGATAAATCGTTCAAAATCAAGAACACGGGTTACAAGAAGATGACCAACCTGGCCAAGGAGTTTGAGAAGAAGGGTTGGTTCAAAGCCGTCAAGCACAAGGAGGGCCACATGATGATCAGCGACCTGGATGTTTCCCGATGACGTTCGAACGACACGATGGGCTTCAGGCTCGCACCTTGATGGCCTCCAGCTCCTCCCAGCGTTGATACGCGCTTTCCAGTTCCTCTTCCAACGCTTCCAGCCTTCTTTGGGCTGCTGCGATATCGCTGCCCGCTTTCCGGTAGAAGCTGGGATCCGACATGGCCTCATAGAGACTTCTCTGCTCAGCTTCCAGGAGCTCGATGCGCTCGGGGAGGGCCTCGAGCTCCCGCTGTTCTTTGAAGCTCAGCGTGGCGCGTTGTTGGCGCTGCGCTTGCTGGCGCGAAGGGCGTGATGACGCTTTTTCCGCTTTGCCTGGAATGATGGGCTGCCGTTGGCGCAGCCAGTCATCGTAGCCTCCGACGTACTCCCCCACGTGGCCTCCGCCTTCCATGACCAGTGTGCTGGTCACCACGTTATTCAAAAAAGCGCGGTCGTGGCTCACCAGCAGCAGAGTGCCCGGGTGGTCCAGGAGCAGTTCCTCGAGCAGTTCCAATGTGTCGGTGTCGAGGTCGTTGGTCGGTTCATCCATGACGAGCACGTTGGAGGGTTGTGTGAACAGCTTTGCGAGGAGAAGTCGGTTGCGTTCGCCGCCCGACAGGATCCGTACGGGGGACCGAGCCCGCTCCGGTGAGAAGAGAAAATCCTGCAGGTATCCAATGATGTGTCGAGGCTTGCCGTTGAACAGGATGGTGTCGTTTCCCTCCCCGACGTTTTCCAGAACGGACCTGTCCTCTTCCAACTGCGCTCGCAGCTGGTCGAAATAAGCCACTTCGAGATGGACCCCGTGGCGCACTTGACCCGCTTTGGTCTGCAGATCTCCCAGAAGGAGACGGAGAAGGGTGGTCTTTCCCGAACCGTTGGGGCCGATGATGCCTACCTTGTCACCACGCAGAATGAGGGTTGAGAAGTCGCGGATGACGGGATCGCCGGTGTCATAGGCGTAGGAAACGTCCGTCGCTTCAATGACCAGCTTTCCCGATGAGACCGCCTCCTGTGCACGCAACCGCACCGTGCCTGCGTGGCCGCGCCGAGCTTTTCGAGCCTCCCGCATGGACTCCAGGGCCCGGACCCTCCCCTCGTTGCGCGTTCGCCGCGCCTTGATCCCCTGTCGAATCCAGATCTCCTCACGGGCCAGCTTCTTGTCGAACTGCACCCACTGTTCGGCTTCCGCCGCCAGTGCGGCCTCACGCCGCTCGAGAAAGGTCTCGTAGTCGCATGCCCAATCCAGGAGCCTTCCCCGATCCAGCTCCACGATGCGTGTGGCAAGCTTTTTGAGAAAGACCCGGTCGTGAGTGACGAATACGATCGTTCCCGCAAACCGCAGCAGGAAATCTTCCATCCAGCTGATGGCCTCGATGTCCAGGTGGTTGGTGGGCTCGTCCAGAAGCAGGAGATCCGGATCGCGGACGAGGCTTCGTGCAAGGAGAGCCCGCCTCTTGAGTCCGGCCGAGAGCGCTCCGAAGGGGGCATCAGGCTCGAGGTTCATGCGCGCCAGGGTCAGTTCCACCTGCCTCTCCCTGC